>MDJM01000059.1 GCA_001994995.1 Candidatus Parepulonipiscium sp. PG-Nuni2H_MBin01
ATCAAACCGCATGGTGACATGTCTCTGGAACTAAAACACAGCTGTGCTCAGTGTGGAGTAAAGAGGAATGGTTTCAGAACAAAATGTTTCAGCATTTTGACGGCATGTAAGTGATTTCAGTTTCTTCCTTACAAACAAAAAAGACGATAAATGAACAAAATTGCTCTTGATAAATGAAGACATTAGTTATAACGAAGTGGCACTTGCAAAAATAAACCTTTTCTGTGATTGCGAATCAATCTGACGCTTGTAATAATCACAATAAAACAACTGTCAGCTTGCTGTCTATGAAGTTCGAGAGCACCAGCTAATTAATTAATTTTAAAGGGTCATTCCCCCCATTTAAGACATCACAATGGCCAATATGAAACAAAGCTCTTTGCTATCTTTGATACCATTAGCTTATCAACAACACCAGCATAGTTATATGATTTTATCCATTTACTTATATTTAAAACCAACATACTGCTAGAGGCCTTGTGTTGTGTTGTGCTATACTGATGAGAACCTATAGAGGGCGCTTTAGTATTGTGTGTTGTAAGCAATGTGTTGTAGCTGTTACTGTAGAGGAGGAGTTAATAAAGAAGCATGGAAGAAGTGAAGCACGCCGAAGCAAGTACAGAAAGTACAGCAGGCTAAAAGAGTTGCTAACCTTAGAGGTGTGTGTGTGTTAGTGCTGCAGTACAACACTGGGCCTCACACAGGTACAGCCCACTGTGACCATCTCTGTACCCAGCCGGAAGTCGTACTTCCTCTTCCCTTTCCTGCGTCCTTTGTCTCTTTGGTTTTGCCTCAGGACTCTGGGGTGTGATGAGGAAATTATTGAGGCTGAACATAGACAACGTTTCAAGATCACAGTCTTTGAAATCATTTTGGACTGTAGAGGGTGTGACTACGGGCAGGGAAAAATTAAGCAAAACTCGAGTCAGTCTAATTTAATTGAGTGTGTTTCCATTCAGTTCTTTAAAATACATGCAACATCATAAAAGAATGTCAAACCATTTATTATTTTCTTCACTGCTTATTTATAAAAAGGTCAGTCACAAAGAAAACTGCCATCACCGTCTTTGACTTTAAGATTTAAAGATAAATATTCAGTCTGTTGAGGCTTTTGTCTTGCATAGTGTTCAAGAAATTTCTGTCACAAGTCCTCAGGCCCTGCAGAGCCTAAACTCAGCAATTTACACCAGGTAATAGTAATCTAATTACTTTAGATTTTCATATTTCCACTGGTAGTGGGAAAAGACTAAAAAAAGTGTGTATATAAACTCGAGCAAATGTACAACTACTGCGATGAAAATGTCACAAGTAAACGTAGGCTATCTAGTTAAAAAGTAACTCAAAGTAAAAGTTACTTTTTTTGGTAACTAAAAAAAAAAAAAATTAGCTTAGTTACAGGACATTTAATGTAAACATCAAAAAGTGTTACACATTAAAAAAATAACATAGCTTAGCTACTTAACTACATTTTAATCCACAGTAAATAGGAAAATATATTCCAATATGCACAATCCTCATTTTTAGAGCAGACTAATTGTCACAAAGGTTTATGGCAAATGTAGCAAAGTAAAGAGTAAATTACCAGCTTGAGTAAATGGAGGAAGTACAGCTTAATCGTGAAATGAAACAAACTCTTTCTTTAAAAAAACTAAACAAAACAAAACAAAACAAACCCTTTTTTTCCTCATCTGTGTCGCTTGTAAGTTACTACCACCCCTGAGTTTTACCACTTTAAGCTACACTAACAGAATCGGAATTAATAGAAGAACTAAGTTTTCTCTTGAACACATCCAAATCATCACGCTTAACCTGCCCAACGAAAACACTTTTTTGAAGCCGCCCCAACCCCTCAGCCTCACAAAGCTTAACCACCTTACTCCTATGTTTTGCCAAAGTCACGTCATACATTAATAATATAGTCATGGTCACCGTCTTTCATAATAAACCTAGAAAGTTGCAAAGCCTCGTACTCAAAAATTTCTTTAAACTTCATAAGTTTATGTCGATAGCGTTTTTTCTCAGCTAATAACTGATTAAACTCACTAAAGAAAATCCCCTTGCCACCGTAATTTAAATAATACGCCCCAAACTCATCAACATCAAAGTGGCTTATATCCAACGCCTCCGCCCTACATAACTCAATGATAAACATATCTGTATAATGTCGGAAGAGTTCAATTAAATCATAGGATAATACAGGTTTGTTATACCTATCAGTATGCATCACTCCAATATACGGATCTAACCCCGCCAACACGCAAGCTTGCTCTATGTATCCATATAGTATACCATACGAATAATTTAGCAACGCATTAAACATATCCTTTGCAGGACGTTGACTTCGCCCTTTAAACTGATATTGGACTGGCAACAGTTCATTCAGCAGCGAAAAATATATTTTGCTACAATTCCCCTCATATGCCTGAACCTTGTTTTGTATTATGGGAATTGTATTGGATGTTAATAGAGCAGCGATTGTTTTTTTATATTCTTCCATTTGCAAAACCCCAGAATTAATATTATCAACTTTACCTTTTCCGACCCCTCGTTTAAATTTATTTAGAACATATTGTTGCTTAGAAATTTTATTTGTTAGCCAAAATCGTACTAACTGCGCCCCAATTACATTTTCCCGCAATAATAATTGTTTCCGTCTAACTTCTGCAGATTTTTTTATACTTGGCTCCCATACTCGCCCGTATACTTTGCCATATTTGTCCACTAATGTTATTCCTATTCCATGTTCAATGGCTAAATTTATTGCATCTGTTGATATAGATACCGCTGTTGCTAATGTAATTTGATCCACTTTTTTTGCTGCGACTTTAGTTTGATTATTAGTTGTTATTACAAAGCATTCCCCTTCCCTTCTAAAACTACTTCCTTTTGTATTAATTATTAAATGCATACACTATCACCTCACCGGTAGTATATACAATATTTTAGTTTCAATCCTTATTGTAGTGGATAGGTATTTCAGACTGATAAATGTGAATGTGACTTTTTTAGGTATTTGCATGGGCATAACAGTTTCAATCCTTGTTATAGTGGATAGGTGTTTCAGACAAAAAATCAACGAATTACGAAACAGTTAAATTAGGAAGGTTTCAATCCTTGTTGTATTGGATAGGTGTTTCAGACCGTATGATTAAAGGTCGCCAAAGTGTTAGCACTAGTAACGTGTTTCAATCCTTGTTGTAGTGGATAGGTGTTTCAGACAACAAAAGACGGGTATTTCTTCCGAACACGTTCGGACGGGTTTCAATCCTTGTTGTAGTGGATAGGTGTTTCAGACGCAGATTTGATGATGGTATCTAACTTACAGTTAAATATTTGTTTCAATCCTTGTTGTAGTGGATAGGTGTTTCAGACGAGAGAAAAGAAATAGCGTAGATAGACATGTAGGTATAAGTTTCAATCCTTGTTGTAGTGGATAGGTGTTTCAGACCCGTGTAATTTTACAGGTCAGTAGAAGTAAGGGATACACGGAAAATTACTGCAAATAAGATGGTAAATTTAGTTCCATCGCTCCAAAAATCGCCTTAACCTAACATAAGAATAAAACAAATTATATCAACAGTCAAGGCGAATGGAAAAATAAAAACTGGTTATAAAATCCAGAATAAGCTATCCTGAAATCCTTCTAAAATCTAATATTGTACATCTACACCTCTAGCTAACAAAGAGTCAATAACGTATTTAGTATTTTTATCTTTTAGATTTAAAGGGTTGCCCTGTAAGTATACACATATTAAATTTGGCATATCAAGCAGCACGCTTATATCGGTAATGTTATTATTTATAAGGTTTATAGAACCCAAATTCGGGATACTGCTTAACACACTAATATCTGAAATTTGATTATCACGCACAACTAGCATATTAAGATATTGCATATTAGCTAAAGGGCTTATATCTTCAATTAGGTTGTTGATTAACATAATAATTTGCAAATGCTCCAGTTGTGCCAAAGGGCTTATATCCTTTATAAAGTTATCATGCATATTGACCCACAGCAAATCAGGTAAAAGCCCGATGGAACTAATATCTGTTATGCCTAAGCCATTACATTCAAAAATACCTCCATTATAATGTACAATATAGGAATAAGGAATTTCTTTGTACCTAACAAATTCAGTGTACTCTTCAATAAAAGTTGGTGCTACATTTATATCAAATTCAAACTCTATATACTCAGTTGTATTTGACCAAGAATTAGATTTTATTTCTATTCCAGTTTGCAGTGTTGAATCTACCAAACCAAAGTCCAAAAGAGAATCTACATCAAACCATTCATTAAGCATAACCAAAAAATTTATATCAGCCGTTTTGCTACGTTCAATTTCATCGTGCTCCATAACAATATTTATATCTATCATATTAAGTAATTCCACCAAGTCTTGCTGCGGTAAATCGGTAGTAGCCATAATTCCAAACAGAACCATAAAACTTGGTAACATACTAGATACATCTACATTTGTATCATAATAATGCTGCGCTAACATATCAATTAAAACTTCCCCATTTGTAACAATACTATTATGAATACTCAAAACAAAGTCTTGAAAATCGGGATTTAACAAAGTAAAGTTATAACTATCATTTTGTTTTGTTATATAGCTTGGAGCCGAAATTCCTTCAAATAAAACTGGCGACAGTGCCTCAATCACATCAATTAGTAAAGCTAGTTCAGTTAATGTACTAATATAACCCCCTTCATGCTGGGTATAGACTTTATACATATCATGTAGCGGTAAGTAATCTGTATCAAACAATATATCTGGCAGTTCCAGACTATGTAAGTCATTAATTTGTTTCAACGTATCTGTTGATAAATAAACTTCTTGATTGTTGTTTAGTGAGTATACCGTAAAATCTAGTGAATAATTTAATTCTAACAGCAGCTTTTGATAATACCGTAATACTTCTTTATCAATATAACTTTCGTCCAGCAAAAATATCGTATTCATAATATTATCCCAATTTGCACCTAAACTTATATCTAATTTAAAGTCACCATTATTGTTATCTTGATGCATTATTGTATTTACTTCAACTTCGATATAGTCGTTGTTCGTTAGTGTATAAAGCTTTGCTGTAGTTTGTGATTGTGTAATCGTAGTACCAAGGTTGACATCACTATTAGCGTATAAACTGCCTCCTGTAGGTAGTAGCACAGTCGATAATATTATCGCTATTTTTTTTGACATGTTAATCCCTCCTAATTTTTATTCTCTGAGTATACCATTATGGTGTTCATTAAGTATGAGTAAAATTCTTCGTACAACTTAGGTGTTATCTCAGGTTTAGATAAAATTACTAATGTATGTGGCTTTTGTTCTTTTCTATAGGCAGGATGTATGTGTTTATAATCATTTTGTACAAACCCTAACCTATTGTAAAATTCTTTTCTTCTGTTAGAAATATCATCTACAGGTGGGTCAATTTCTAACAGCATAGGCTTATGCGTTGAAGCCATAAAATCTTTTAATATACGTGAACCTATATTTTTACCTCTAATACTTTCTGATATCGCAAAATGTTCTATATAAACAAAGTCAGCCGTGTGCCATGTCATAAGTAACCCTAATACTTCTTTTTTGTCTCCAATAATTACCTCAAAATAATAATCGGTGTTAGACAGTACGGCAATTTGGTCTGCTAGTGTTCTTTGTTCAAATAAAGGAAAGCTATTCTCATAGATTTCAAAACATATTTTAAAGTAAGTGCTGTCAGCATCTGTAATTCTTATTTTGTTCATTTTTATCCCTCCTAATTTTTATTAATTGCTTAATTATAACATATTAATATTTCTAAGTCGAGGAGTTTAGTTTTTCATGTTTAATTCCATTCTTATCTTCGTATTCATGCAGAATCTACATATAGGTTTTCACTAAAAAATGGCAACAAAAATAACCTCGAACTTATAAAATCAAGTGTTCGAGGTTATTTAAAATGGAGATGATATTTAATCGCTAAGTACTACCTTGCGTAAAGCTATGTGTGTATTGGTGAAATAGCGGCGACTTATCACCAAATCTTAAAAAACTCTTCTGTAAGACGCTCAGTTCTTAGATTAATTTCATCCTCATCCCATGGACGACCTTTATCATAAATATCAATTACTTCTTTAGTTACAAAAAGCTCACCATACTCCTTAATTCCTTTACTTCTAGAGCTGCTACCTTTCATCTTTTTTGTAAACTCATCGTTTTTGATCTTACTGTTCAAGCTTTTCTTAAGCAGTGTAGCATTACCTATTTGATATACTGCTGCATCTCTTATTTCTTTAGCTTCCTCTTGATTCGTAACCCTTCTACCATCATTCATAACAGGAGGATTATCTGTGCCCCAATGGTCCTCCCACTTTTTAGGCATAATATGCTCTAGCGAATAAGTATAAGCTAATGCAGTTATATCTGTTTTTGAATCTTCACTGCGCCTCTTTAATTCAATCCAAAACAATATCAATGTAGGAACTTTATTCTGCGTTCTATGTAAACTTTTTAAACTAGCCTTAACTTGTTTATCGTTAATATAACTTTCTTTTGATTCCCATAACTTAGCCATGGTCCCACCATCTTTAAATACAACAGCAGTTTCTTTATTAAAATTTTTCGCACTAACTCCGCATAAATAATGACGCAATACAAATTTCTCAATTAATTTAAGTTCAGCTACCAAATTATCAGGCTGCTCTTTAAATAATTTTAATAAATACGCATGGAAAGTATAAACTCCCAGCTCTTCTAAAATCTGCAATAATCGTTTCTCATCATCCTTATAACTATGTAAAGTTGCTTTATTAAACCCAGTAAACTTCTTACGATAGACAATAGCATAATCTGCAATTTCTTTGATAAAATCAAGTAACACTGTTAACTGTGTTATACCATTCATATAAACTTTATATTTATTAGTCAGCTCAACCATCTTGTGAGTATTGGGGTTATAGAACCCGTTGATTGAAGCTACCGCATTGAGTAATAATTCTTTATTGTCTCTCTCCAATCTCCCCGAAGATTTAGACTGTTGCCAAAATTTTATACCCTCTAGGTCGTCAGGATTTTCAAATACTTTTGCCCAATGATAATCATAAACGTTTAAAATTTCTTCTTTGTCTTCCTCAGTTTGAGCAAGCTGGTAGGCTCTTTGAAATAGTGTATTTTTAATTGTGTCAAAACAAGTTAATCTAACACCTGCTGAATTAATAGAGTCAAATATGGCTTGTTCGTTGTCATTCTCTCCTAACTCAATTTTTACTAATAAATTAGTCTCATTCATCACCAAAATATCCCATATAGCTTCACGTGTAGAACTGTCTTTCGCCGACAACTCATTTTTGAAATATGTATAGCACCTACATAAGTTAGTAGATTTATCTTTGATTGAGGTAAAATTACCATGTACTATGTTTTCATAATCCTCTACATCTACTCTAGAATGATTAATTTTTATAAGCTTCTTTTTTTTACTACCTAGCTTAGTAAAAAGGATCTGAGCTAAATTAACCCGAGCATCCTGGTCACTCTGAAGTTCCTCATCCGAGTCATAACAAGCTTTTACTAATATACTTAATGTAGTTAGGCGTTGTTGTCCATCTATTACTTGATAGCTCTTAACACCTGTATCTTCAGAAGGTTGTTCCTTTAAAATAATCGAGCCTAAAAAGATACTACTCTTATTATCTAAACCATCTACTAAAGTGTCTAGTAAACTGTCCCAATCATCTTTTTCCCATACGTATGGCCTTTGAAAAAAGGGTATGTCTAAAAATATACTTTTCCTAATAAAATTAAATGCCGTTTGCTCTGCTGTCATTATATCATCTCCTAAGTAATTATATAGTAATTTTGCTACATAACTAATTATATCACAAATTGTCTTTTTAAGCAAATTTTAAATAACCATGGAATTATTTTCTGCAAGCTAAGATTAAAAACTGTGCCTAAACGTATCTAATAATTATTGTTAGCATGGGAGCTTTATTTCTAAGATTGCACCATTATCTTAGTTAATACAAACAAAAAACCTCAAACTGCCAATACAAATCGGTAGTTCAAGGTTTATTTCGCTCTAAACATTTAAATCGAGTGCCCCAAAATGGACGTGATACTTTTCGTGGGATACTCTATATCCTTTTTATACCCCCCTAAATTTACGCAATAAAAAACTAATATGGTTTAACTGAATTACGAATTACCAATTCTACTGGACTGTGGATGCTCGCTTCGGTAATAAGTTCGTTATTGATAATTTTAAGTAGTTGAGAAAATGCTAACTGAGCTTTAAGCCTAACATTTTGTTTAATGGTAGTAAGAGCAGGTCTCGCAAACTTACAGTATAAACTATCATCGAAACCTGTAATGGAGATGTCATCAGGAATATTAACTCCCAGTTGAAACAAATTCTGCATCGCTTCCATAGCTCTATAATCTGATGAAAATGCCAATGCTCTTGCTTCTATAAACTTCTCTAAGTTTGTTTGATAATAGCTTTTTACATCTGATAAGTGAGGATTTAAAATATTATATCGATAACTAGTGCAAATCTCACCGTTTTGTTCTTGAGCATCTTTGAACCCTAACCACCGCTGATAATCACTGTCTTTCTTAGTCTCAGCAATAAATAACGCAGATTTATGATTATTATTATACAAATAATCTCCAATTAAATAACCTCCGCTATAATCATCAATCCCCACATTGTAATGAAAAAATCCTTTACTTGGATAATAATCAATCAATACCATTGATTTATTTAGTTTCTGGGTTAACAAACGATACTTCTCCTCAGAAAAAGCAAATAAAATCAATCCATCAATATTCCAACGAGAGGCAATATCTACTACTGAACTCACTTCTTTACCAGAAATTATCATAACATAATAACCATGGCTCTCGGCCTCTAATTGTAACTTACTTAAAAACTCAGAAATAAAAGGGGTTTGCAATGCATGCATATGATGAAAAGTAGAACTTCCCAAAGTCAGTCCTATAATGCGAGATGAATTTTTTGTCATAATCAAGGACCCCATATTCGGGACATACCCTTCCTGCTCAAGGATTTTTGATATTTTATCCATAGTTTGTTTCGAAACTCGTTTTGTATTACCATGCAATACGTTAGAAACTGTTGTTCTACTCACTCCTACTTTATCAGCAATATCTTGTAAAGTAACCATTTAATACCTCCTCAATCGTCATTGTTTTCCTAATGATAACAAATAAAATAACTCTTTTCAATGCCAGTACTTAAATTCATATAAATTAGTATAATTCTTCTCTAAACTTAATTTATTTTATGTGAATATAATATAGTACAAACATTATGATGTCTCGAGGAGGTGGATGGCTCTTAGTTTTAGTAGTGCCTATATACTTTTGGCATCACTCACTTGTTTTATTAAATACTATTAATTATAAAATCATACGTTCTCAAATTAGCTTTGAGTACTGCCTTATGGCAATCTTTCTCCCAGCTCAATATAATAGTATCCTGTTCAGTACTCACCTCAAACTTACTATCAAAGCCAAATGCAGGATAATTGTTTCTAAATTTTATCATCTCCAATTGTTTCTTCACTGCATCATTAGAGCAGACCTTACTTTCTATGTCAGCTAAAGTTAAATTTGTTCTATTAATCTCTTTATGGCCACTATCTCCTGTTACAGCTTCATAATCATTCGTCCCCATAAACAAATCCAAATACCAAATCTGTGGTTTCCCTGGCATAAACAACTGTAATGCTCGTGCCAAAAGCATTTTTGCATCATCTTCACCTAGTGCACTATAATAAGTTGCATTCACTTGATAATACATGTTTTTCTGCCCATGTAAATTTTTAACCAAACCACCTCGAGAAACTATTGTATTAATCACACTATCAATTTCATCATCACTGAGCATTCCCTTCAAGTCTAATACAGGTATACCATCATGACAACCGAGCATATTTACAGTTTTAATGCCTTTGCTTACTAATTCCCCAGCCCATTTTACTAAATACTTACTATTATGATTTTCTATTGCCTCAATAATTATTCCAGGGAGGAAAAAGTCATATGTTAAGTATCCCTGCTTAGATATTTTTTCATAAATATTAGTATCGTATGCTGCATGAATTTCTGGCAATAACGTCAAATTATGCTTACTTGCTAATTGCTCAACACGCTTTAATAATTCCCAAGTCCCTGGTTCATTTAAAAAGTTTTTCTCACCAATTTGTTTTGGTGCATATGCAAACGCATCTAAACGAACGATTTGGCTACCATATGATGCTATCTTCTGCAAAGTCTCCTCATAGAATTCCCATACTAACGGGGATTTAATATTCATATCCATTTGACCAAGATAGCTATACTTTCCGTTCTCCTCACTGACTTCGTGATAAAATGTATTCCAATATGGAACTCGCTTATTATCTGGCATAGTTACCATAAGGATTGGCAAGCCTGGTTTTCTAAAAAACATATCTTTTATCAATACTGGATTAGGTTGAATATAACCTTCCTCCGTCATAGTTCCATTACCTTCCCAAAAAGTATTCCAATTTATAAAGAAATCCTTGTACTTAGAGTGCTCTCCATTCTCGACTAAATCTTGAAATTGTGGAGATAGAACTGATGCATGATTTAATACAAAATCTAACTTAAGTTCCATACCTAAATTACGTAAATTTTCTAAATCTTCTTTAGTAGCTAAATCAGAGTTTAAATTATAGTCTTTAACAGAAAACCCTCTATCTAAATCAGAATTAAATACACTAGGTAAAATATAAAACGAACTAAATAATTGATTATGCTCCTGCAAAAAATTCACTGCTGACGCTAGGTTTCCACCTATACTATCCGGATATGCATTTAACATAGGTTGATTACTAATTGTGCCCATAGATTTTAAATATTGGTTATACGTTAGTAACTCCCCATTTTTAGACATAATAATCTTAGCTTTCTTAGCCTGTTTTTGAAGCATCTCCTGTTCCAAACTCAGTACTAATGCTGTAAAAGCTGAGTCTACTTTACCATCTCTATTTCTGGACTTTCTATGTGCTAACGTCTCTTCAGGAGTACTATTTAATAAAATAGGAATATCTACACCAATGAAATTATCACTATTACCATGTGTCCACTCAATAATTAATATTCTAGTCTGACTAAAGTCAACTTTTTCATACCAAAGTTCGCTAGTATCTCTACCCATACGCTTTAACCAAATATCTGACTGACCAGATTTAAATTCACTAACAATTTGGGTCAGCTTATCAAAACCTATTTCATTAGATGTTCCTAAATATTGCTTTAATCCTGCTTTTCCACCCTCAATATAAGTTTTTAACCAAGGATATTTATATGCAGTATTAGCATCATCATCTTTTAATTGTAACTGCTTTATTATCGCAAAGACTTCTTGTGTCAGCATATCATTCTCAACTAAAGCTTCAATACCACTAGTTCTAAAAATGCGCAGTCGCTCAGCATCATTATACATAGGTATTCTATGCGGATAATTATCGCCCGACAAAGTATAAGTGGTTAATCCCAGTTGATTGAAGTAATATGCTAAGATAGACGCTGTTTCCGATTTACCTACACCCGAGCCGCCACATACGCTAAGTACAATTTTATTATCCAATCCATTTATTAACTTTAACACTTCTGGAAAAATAATATTAGCTTTATTAATTAGCTCTTGCGTTAAATGCACTTTATCCCCAGGCATATCTCCGTATGGAATATTACTATCAACAGTTAAAAGTGGAGCTTCCCATTTTGATTGAACAGGTTACGCAAACTCGTGACTTCAGTCGTGAGTAAGTAACCTCATAAATTTTAGAAAAAATACCTTGTCAAAAGGTGTTTTTTCGTGT
>MDJM01000060.1 GCA_001994995.1 Candidatus Parepulonipiscium sp. PG-Nuni2H_MBin01
TGCCAGTAAGAGCAGTATCCCTAGCAATCACACCCGTTTCAGTGCTATCACTTATCTTATTATTAATATCTGTGATTGCATCAGCCATATTTTCCGTAGTATCAACAAAATCATTGATTAAATCCGTTTGAACTGTACTACTTCTAGCCAAATTAGTAGCAGCCGCAGCAATTTCCTCCGAATTGTTCGTAACTTCATGTGTTGCACCATTGATTTTAATCAAAGTATCCCTAAGTGTATCCGAAATCGTTACCATAGAAGTTTTAATAGCTGCAAAGTCACCATTATACTGGTTTTGAACTTTTCCTTCAATAACGAAATTACCCTCTGCCATCTGTGTCAATATAGCTTCGATTTCCTTAACAATAAGTTTTAATGAACCACCCATCGTATTGAACTTACTAATAATAGCTCCCACATCATCATTATACGGTGCATGAAGCTGAATAGACAAGTTACCATTTTCAATATTAGAAGCCGCTTGTGTTAACATACTTAACGGACTTAAATATTTTTTCAAGCTATATATAATTAGCAATGTAGAAACACCTAATGTAATTACACCCAAAACGATACTTATTACAACAGAAGTAACTGTATCAGCATAAAAATCAGTAGATTCAACACCAACCTGCGCCCACCATGTAGCACCGAATGCATCTATTGGAGCAAGATATCTTTCAAAAGTCCTACCCTCTTCAGCATTTACACCTTCAGTAATGTAGTTAAATGCCTCACCTTGAGCAGCATACTTAAACACATCTTGTACACTTTGAGCAGACACAATTGAAGAAACATTTAATCCTAATTTAGTCTCGGTAGCTGAGTTAAATACAATATCAAAATTATCAGTTAAAATTGCTGAAAATAATGAAGGATACTTGTCATCCAACACAGAAGTATCAACAAATTCACTTAATAATAAATCGATACCAATTGCACCAACAAACTTATTATTTACATGAATAGGCATAGATAAAGTAATAACAGGAGCTCCCTGCTCACCATACCAAGGGTTAGTAAGAAATGGTTGTCCAGTCGATTTGGTAATTGCATAATAATCTTCATATGCATATTCATCATATGAATTATATGTACCTACAAAACCAGTTGAATCAATATAAAATCCATAATAATTAGATAGATTTGGGTCAAATGCATTTGGCTCAAACAAAACCCCAGCTGCATCAAACAAAGGATTGTTCATAACATTAGTATATAAATTAGTATACAAATATTCCTCTGCTGGAACAAGCTCAGAATTAACATTCTGATTATAAACTATGCTTGAAGAAGTTTCACCACTACCAAAGTCTATCTCCTCTAAAGTATCTTGTAAATAGCTAGAAAGATTGCTTGCCGCTGTTTGGGCGCTATTTAGTTTGTTCTGTACCAAAGCTGAATTTAATTCGGCATAGGCTGCCAACTGTCCTCTTAGTAAACCTGTAGAAATTGACATATTTCGCAGAAGTAATATAGCCACTACGGTTACAATCGCTATGGTAGAAAGACCTACCATTATTATACCAAGTTTCTTCTCGACTTTCATTTGATTAAATTTATTCATAAAATCCCCCTCGTCTTATTTTGAAGCTGTTAATCGCTAATAAATAATTAACGATTTCTTAACAGTTCATAATACTTATTATATATTATACGTGTAAAATTTTCAACATAAAAATAAGCCTATGTAAAATTTACTAATACCATAGGCTCGTTTCTCAAACTTGTTTTTTCGTGTCTAATGGTTTGTGTAATAATGCATAGTAAATAGCTAAAAATCCAATAATTTCAGTAATTATAAACGGATGAAATAATCTTGCTTCCACGTTATATACTATACTTAGTCCATCTAAAGCTAACCCAATTTGTGCAATAATTAAAAATGTATATTGACTGCGCAGTACTGGATGTTTATAAAACAATAAACAATTTAGACATATTAATACAATAATTGCACTCATGGAACCTTGTGCTAAAGCTAAATAATTTTGATATGGCTCGATTAGAATTAATTCATATCCAAAGCTTTCTCCCATAACTATTTCTGTCGGCTGAGTAATGATTATATAGGATAAAAATAATATCCATGGTGCGAAAAATATCAAATACTTGCCATATGTGATTTTTTCCCTAAAATGAGGCGTTATGTACCATATTGCTAAGACTGTTGGTATTGTCAATGCTATAGCTGTTGCAAAATAAAATCGCCGTAATCCTTGCAGTTGGACAAGCGATGGGGAGTCACCATAAATTATTAAAGTAAAATACCTTAACATTGCAAACGTGAATAACGCTGTCAATAACCACTTTAATCCAGGATATTTTAGTCGATTAGCTAGTACTATATTCATCATCAACACTACCACAGCAATCATACATATCACCATTAATGTAAGATAGCTCATCATAAAAGCAAAACCTCCTTTTTATAATTTTATGAAGCTTCTCCCATATTAGAACTATTATGCTAAAAAAATTATACAAGCTAAAAAGCCCTCCTATTAAATAAAGGAGGACATATACTCAACCTAATTTATGCAAATAACTAACTGCCTGCAACGCCGCCGTAGTACCCTGACCAACAGCCTTTGCCACCTGAAAAGGTCGCCCAGTACAATCTCCAGCAGCATACACACCAGGCAAATTAGTCTCCATAAATTGATTTACCTTAATTGCCTTATCATCTAGCTCAATACCCTTCAGAAGTTGCGTAGTAGGAATACTTTCCTTAATAATAAACACCCCATCTACATTCAAATTCCCATCCTTTAATCTAAGTTCATTAACTATCTCATCACCACCAATTGAAACTGGTTTATCCATAACGATTTGAACCTTAGGGTCGATATGCTCCAAATTTTTATACAAAGGAACATAATAAACTTTATCACACACCTCAGCCAAATAATTTACCTCTTCCTCAGCCATCTCGCTATCCCCAACTATTGCAGCAGTCTTTCCTCTATATAACGGCCCATCACAAGTTGCACAATAGCTAACTCCACGGCCCAAAAATTCATTTTCACCAGGCAAAACCTTATCCTTAGTAATTCCATTTGCTAATATAATAGTTTTCGCCTCAATAAATGTGTTTTCAACATTTAAAGTATAGCTTCCATCCATAGGAAATATTTCGATTACCTTTCCAGAATGAAACTCCACACCAATTTCTTTCGCATGTGTTATAAACTGATTCATCATTTCAGCACCCGAAACTCCTACCATCCCCAAGTAATTATCAACTTTTTCAGCTTTATATATATAGCTGGTCGTAGGGTCATTTCCGAATACTTTTACTGATTTATTTCTAATAACTCCATTAATCGCCGCTGATAATCCTGCTGGCCCTGAACCAATAATTGCTATATCTAACATTTTATCACTCCTATTTTTTTATTTTAAATATCTTCTGTTAATAACTAAATATTTATATTCCTTTAACATCTCAGTTATGATTTTATAATATAAGTTATGACTAAACAATAAAAATTGTTCATATCTATAAACAACCCTTGCAGTCACCAAAAGCACTTTTACATAATTCACAACCCGTAGGAGTTGCAGCCAACCCACCTAATGCCGTTTCTCTCAATTCAAATGGCATACTGCGACCAACTTTAAGCATAGCCTCGACAGTCTCATCAAAAGGAATATGATTACCCACACCACACAAAGTGATTTCAGCACTAATCAACGCATTAGATGCACCCATAGAATTTCGTTTTTGACAAGGAGCCTCAACCAAACCAGCAATAGGGTCACACACCAGCCCCAAAATATTTGCCAATGCAGTGCTTGCCGCCTCCAAACATTGTGACGCAGAACCACCCATAAGTTCCACCACCGCCGAAGCAGCCATAGCACTAGCCGAACCAACTTCCGCCTGACACCCACCTTCAGCCCCGGAGACAGTTGCATTCCTAGTTATAATATAGCCTATAGCACCAGCATTAAACAAGGCCCTTATCATCTCCTGCTCACTAAAATTTTTTTCCTCCTGCAATGCAACGAATACCGCCGGAATAACTCCCGAAGCACCAGCAGTAGGTGCAGCCACAATCAATCCCATTGAAGTATTGACCTCCAAAACTCCCATCGCATAAGAAATTGCACGACTCATCAACTCACCACAAACGGAATTAGTTCGATTATTAAAAATTTTCTTAGCCTCACCACCAATTAGTCCGCCCATAGAAACTAAATCTTGATTTAACGATTTGGAAATCGCATTCTTCATAATGGAATATGCCCGTTTCATATTAGCATTGACCTGATTAACCGACTTACCAGAAATTTGGACCTCTCTTTTTAACATAACTTCCGATATTTTCATATTGTATGTGTCACAAATAGTTAGAAGTTCACTCGCATTCTTAAACATCCACACCCTCCAATCCTACACGCCCTCGATTAATTTAATATGAAAACCTACTTACCAAGAGGGAGGCTTTTAACAATACCAACCCTAAACGCCCTCGATTAATTTTACATCTTTAACATCTGGATTTTCCAAAATATCCTCAACTACATCAGCATTAATAGACTGGTCAGCCTCAATTATAGTATACGCAACCTCACCCTTAGCCTCACGATACAATCTCATAAATGCAATATTAATATTAAACTCGCTCAAGCAATGAGTAATATACGCCAGAACACCCTTAGCATCCTTATGCCGAATAAAAATAGTATAATACTCACCAGTAAAGTCAATATGCACACCATTAATTTCAACAATTTTGATATTCCCACCACCAATAGAAGCTCCCATGATGCTAGTAGTCGAATTATCATCATGAGTTACGATAATCTCCACAATATTAGAATGGTATTCCAGTTCCTCATCAGCAGGAGTTATGCGAAAGTTCAAATTTTCTTGCTGTGCATAATCAAAAGCTTCCTTAATCCTCTCATCTTCTGTATCCATTCCCAACATTCCTGCCACCAAAGCTTTATCAGTACCATGTCCCTTGTACGTTTTTGCAAATGAGCCATACAAAATAAATTCAACATGTTTGATATTATCTCCAACTAATTTTTTGGCAACTCTCGCAATTCTTAGTGCACCAGCAGTATGGGAGCTAGACGGCCCTATCATATTTGGTCCAATTACATCAAATACACTTATTTCTTTCATAAAATTAAATACCCCCTTGATTTTATAAATCTATAATTAGTGTTAGCCTAATTGATGAATTTAATAATGGAACTAAATTTTTGTCTAACATTCCCAAATTCCAGCGGATAATTTAAGTAATTTTACCATTTTTACGGGTATATTTGTGAAATTGGACAATATTTCCTTATATTTTTCCCCTACTTTTGGAACTTAAGATTTAGGCATATTTACTAAACTTTTTAAGCATAATGTCTAACTAATGCATGTCCTAGTGCAAATGTCAATACTTTATTTTTACAATTTTCCATTATACAATATATAGAACAATACCAAATACGAATGGAGAATGCTTATGCAAATCATAAAAAGAGATGGCACCGCAGCACTCTTTGACGAACACAAAATATTCAACGCAATTTTAAAAGCGATGAAATATGGAAGCGGTATAGTTGATGAAGCAATCGCCCGACAGATTGCACAGGAAATTAAATCTATCTTTATAACTATCGACGTTGCCCCCACCATATTTCAAATTGAAACATATGTGTATTTAAAATTGATAGAAAATGACCATCAATTAACTGCCAAAGCGTACGAAGGATACCGTGCAATACAAGCTTTTAAAAGGGAAACAAACACAACTGATAAAAGCATACTAGGCCTGATTGAACTAACAAACGAAGAAGTAATGAACGAAAATTCAAATAAAAATCCACTAATGGCCTCGACACAACGTGACCTAATAGCAGGAGAAGTTTCTAAAGATATATCACGACGAAAAAAATTGCCAACACGCATAGTACAAGCCCATGATGATGGAGTACTACATTTTCATGATATGGACTACTTTATGCAGTCAATTTTTAATTGTTGCCTAATTAATATTCAAGATATGCTAGACAACGGCACAGTAATCAATAAAAGAATGATTGAAACTCCAAAAAGTTTTCAAGTAGCATGTACGGTTATGACTCAAATTATTGCTCAAGTGGCAAGCAGTCAATACGGTGGACAATCAGTTGACATTAGACACCTAGGCAAATACCTACGTCATAGCCGAGAAAAATATCGCCTACTCCTACAAGACACTATTGAGGACAAAGAAGAACTGAATAAAACAATTGACATACTCACAAAGAAAGAGCTTGCATCTGGAGTACAGACAATACAATTTCAAATTAATACGTTAATGACCACAAATGGACAATCACCATTTGTAACGTTATTTTTGAATATTGATGAGAATGACCCATATGTAGAGGAAGTGGCTGATATTGTAGAAGAGATTTTGCATCAGCGTCTGGAAGGAATAAAAAATCAGAAAGGCATATATACAACTCCAGCATTTCCAAAGCTAATATATGTGCTTCACGAATATAATAACCTAACTGGTGGCAAATATGATTATGTAACAGAAGTAGCGATTAAATGTAGTTCAAAACGTCTCTATCCAGACTATATTTCAGCCAAGGAAATGCGAAAAATTTATGAAGGACAAGTATTCTCCTGTATGGGATGTCGAAGCTTCTTATCTGCTTGGAAAGATGAGGACGGAAACTATAAGTTTGAAGGACGATTTAATCAAGGAGTAGTAAGTCTAAACTTGCCCCAAATTGGCATCGTAGCCAAAGGTGATAAGGCCAAGTTTTGGAGTTCATTAGATAATAGGCTAGAACTTTGTTTTGAAGCTTTGATGTGCAGGCACAATTCACTGCGAGGGACTCTCTCGGATGAGTCGCCCATACATTGGCAACATGGTGCAATTGCTAGACTTCCTCAAGGTGCTGTTATTGACCCACTTTTAATGGACGGATATTCCACTATATCGCTTGGATATATTGGACTATATGAAGTTACTAAGCTAATGACAGGCGTATCTCACGTTGACCCTGTTGGAAAGGCGTTCGCACTAGAGCTGATGAACCACCTGTCTGAGACCGTCCAGAGATGGAAGCAGGAAACAGGACTTGGTTTCGGATTATATGGAAGTCCTGCTGAGTCACTTTGCTATAGATTTGCTAAAATTGACCTGGTTCGTTTCGGTACTATAGAAGACATTACTGACAAAGGTTATTACACAAATAGTTATCATGTAGATGTGCGAGAAGAGATAGATGCATTCGATAAATTAAAATTTGAAAGCGAATTTCAGTCTATTTCTACCGGCGGCTGCATATCATATGTCGAGATACCAAATATGTCAAAAAATTTAGAAGCTCTAAGACACCTAATAAGATATATATATGATAATATTCAGTACGCTGAATTTAATACAAAATCTGACTGTTGTCATGCTTGTGGATTTGAAGGCGAAATCCTAATAAATGAAGCGTTGGAGTGGGAATGTCCGAATTGTGGGAACACAGACCAGGCAAAAATGAACGTAATTCGTAGAACCTGTGGCTATCTGGGTGATAACTACTGGAACAACGGCAAGACAAAAGAGATTAAAAATCGGGTGATACACCTGTAATTGATGCTAAGCACAGAGGAGTAAATCCTTTGTGCAATAATTAGAGTCCCCAAAAATTAATATTTCAAAGGTGATGTATATGCATTATTCCCAAATCAGAAAATATGATACCGCTAATGGCGTAGGTATTAGGACGACTCTTTTTGTGTCTGGGTGTACAAGGAATTGTAAAGGGTGCTTTAATGCTGAGTATAAAAACTTTAAGCATGGCACAGAGTGGACAGATGAAATTGAATTGGATTTTATTGAACATATAAATCTGCCTCAAATTCAAGGAGTATCTATTTTGGGTGGAGAACCAATGGATCAAACTTTCGATCATACATTTGCGAACTTGCTCCGAAACATAAAGTTAAGAACTAATAAGAATATCTGGATTTATTCTGGGTATACTTTTGAAGAATTGGTAAAAGACCACGACACTTTAGCTATACTTAAATATTGTGATGTACTTGCTGACGGTCCTTTTATTGAGGAAAAAAAAGACATACGACTTGCTTTCGTAGGTAGTAGTAACCAGAGGTTGATTGACGTTCAACAGAGTTTACTACATCAAAAAATTATTTTATTTAAATTACCATAATATGTGTTATGTAACAAAAAGGAGTTTTAGTTTATGAATAAAGACAGATTAGCTATTTATTTTGCCAGGGTAAATCCTGAGGCGATTATTCCATCTAAAAGGGATGAGGATGCGGGTTTTGATATATATCCTTGTTTTGATGAGGATTATATCATGGTTATGCCAAATGAGACTAAGCATATACCAACTGGTATTGCTTCAGCATTTAATGATAATTATATGGCTATATTACGAGAGAGAAGCTCTACTGGCTCTAAGGGGATTGGACTTAGAGCTGGAGTAATTGATTCGGGTTATCGAGGGGAATGGATTTTGGTTATTACTAATCATAATAATGTTCCGCTTGTGATTGCGAAAAACCCGGATGCGGTTCCTCTATATTTAAGAGATGGTATTTTTTATGATTATAATAAAGCACTTGCGCAATGTTTATTTTTAGAAATGCCTCGGGTGATTACTGAGGAGATGACATATGATAAGTTACAGCAGTTTACCTCTTTGCGGGGTATGCAAGGTTTTGGGGAATCGGGAAAATAGAAATAGAAAAGCTCTAGCAGAATTTTGCTAGAGCTTTTTTTTAAGCTGTTAACGGGAATCGAACCCGTGACCTCTACACTACCAATGTAGTGCACTACCATCTGTGCTATAACAGCTTGTCTTAAAGTATTGTAACAAACCTTATTTATAAAGTCAAGGAGGATTTTTAATTTTTAATTGCATTATAGTTTAGTTATATTTGCGTATATGCCTGGATAAATCCTTATATATATGTATACCAAATTGTAAATATGTACAATAACTAAGTTGATGGTAAATAAGTATAAAGCATTATATACAAAACTCATTTTTACTACAGACAAGCCAAAATTTTTTTGGTATAATTAAAGTAATATAGTTAATTTTTACATATATATTAATATAGTATGAGTCTTTTTCTATTTTTTATTAACATTTCAATAATAAGGTCATCTAGATTATTATATAAATGGATTTTTTTACTATTAAACAAATTAATTTTATTTATAAGGGGGAAATAAATTATGAGAGTAATACCAGTAGAAGATTTAAGGCCTAATATAGAGTTAGCACTAGATATTTTAGATAACCAAGGAAATATATTATTATCAAAAGGCACCATTTTAACTGCAATCCAAATACAAAAACTTCGTAGTGCCAATATTGGATACGCTTATATTACTGATAAGTATAGTTTTACTAATCATGTTAGTTATACTGCTAAGCCAGAAAATATTGCTGCAAAAATGGGTGTAATTCGGACTACTATTGAGAGTATAGCAAATCAAGTTAATGTGACTGCGAATATTACAAAAGGACTAAAGTTAATTAAAGAGTTGACGGATGAGTTGGATGACCAAAAATATTCTATGAAACTTGAGTTTGAACCATCGCGGTATGCTAATGACGAAAACTTTGAAACTAATTTATATGTATCTATGATGAGCACTTTATTTGCACTAAAAATGGGCTTTAGTAAAGGTTATGCTACTAAGGTGTGCCTAGGCTCTATACTTAGAGACATTGCGATATTTTCGCCGTCTTTTGAAGGGAAATATAATGCTAAGGATAAGACTCACCCAAAAGCTGGATATGAGCATATGAAGGCGCAATACAACTTCCCAGATGAAGTACTAGATATTATAGTGCAGCATCATGAGCTACATGATGGCAAGGGATTTCCGAGGCAATTGGAAGGCGATGAAATTTGCCCTGGTGCGAAAATCATTCCTATAGTTGAAGCGTTTTATGCGCTACAATCGCTTTATATTAAACAAACATCATGCCACAGTTTAGAGAAAAATTATAGAAACCGTTTGTCTCACTTTGACCCTAACTATGTTAATTTCTTTTTAAATCATGTAAATATTTTTGCGCCAGACACTTTAGTTATGCTAAATACTAATGATGTAGCTATAATAATTACACCGCATGAAGACGACCCACTTAAACTAATTCAGGCTAAGTTTGGTAAAGGCAAAAACGCGCAAATTGAAGCGACAGTTAATCCTTTTAGGCCAACTGTTAAAATTTTGCAAAGCTTCCATTTTGAGGAAGGTACTATTATTGATTTATTTGCCACTCCTAATATGGATGTTAGTAAAGTTCTCTATTATGCAGATATTTAAAACTACAATTAAGGACTATTGTTTAATCGCAGTAGTCCTTATTTAATTAATGACAATTTTTGCTTTTTATGATATAATTACGGTGTTATTAATAACATTTATAAGTTTTAAGGGTTTACTAATTAAGGAGAGTTGATATGAGATTAATACCTGTAGAAGAATTACGGCCAAATACTACGTTGGCGGTTGATACTTTAACTCCAGATGCTCATTTACTATTTCGGCGAGGAAGTATTTTAAGTAAGGAATCTATACATACACTTCGTATGGAGAAAGTCGAGTATGTTTATATTAGCGATAAGTTCTGTTTAAATAAAAGAACTGCTTACACAGCGGATTTTACTGTTATTTTAGAAAAAATCCAAATGTTTAATACTACTATGTACAATGCAACAAAAAACATTTCTGCAAAGGAAACGTTAATTGAATCAATTCAAGTTATAAACGAAATTGTGAGAGAATTAGATGTTGAAAAATATACTTCAAAAATAGGCTACGAACCGACTAAAATCCATACTCCTAATGAATGCGAAAGAAATATGTATGTTGCGATTGCAAGTACATTGTTTGCTTTAAAGTTAGGGTTTGATAAAACTTATGCAAGTAAAATATTTTTGGGCGCTATTCTTAGGGATATAGCTATAATTTCTCCAACTTTTCAAGGCAATTTTTGTCCACTTAATCAAGCTCATCCAGTCGCAGGGTATGAATATATGAGAGATAATTATAATTTGCCAGAAGAAGTGCTGGAAATTATTTTGCAACATCATGAGTTATATGATGGCAAAGGGTTGCCTAATGGATTAAAAGGTGATGAAATATGTGATGGAGCGCGGATTATTTCTATTATAGATATATTTTTTAGCATTAAAGCCGGTTATATGAAGCAAGGTATATATAATAATATTGAACAGGATTTTAATAAGTGGATGGCCCACTGCGACCCTAGTTATGTTTCTAAGCTACTAAATCATGTTAATATATTTGCACCAGATACGTTAGTTAAGCTGACTAACAATGATATTGGAGTAGTTTTGTCGCCGTATCAAGATGACTTTAATATTTTGGTTAAAAATAAGTATGTTAAAGATGTTATAGTTCATACGGATTATAATCCGTTTAAGCCTCTTATTTATATTATTGAGAGTGATACTTATCCTAAAGGTTCTATTATTGACCTGAGGGAAGCTTATAACTTAAATATACTGCAGATAATTTATTATGTTGAAAAAGCGAAATAAAAAAAAGGCTATTGATTTTTCGTAAATCAAAGCCTTTTTTTAGGTTAACCTATAGGAGGGATTTCGTCGTTTTCAAAAGCCACACCAACTATATGCACATCTACACTAGTTACACGCAAACCAGTCATAGTTTCGATAGAAGTTTTTACTTTCTCTTGAACATCTAAACATACGTTTTTAATTTTTGCGCCATAACTAACTACTCCAGTAATAAAAACGCTAACTTCACCTTCCATATCACCAATATCAACACGAATGCCTTTAGCCGCTTTTTTTCCAGTTAAAGTATGCATTAAGTCTGGTTTAGTATACCCTATACTTTTAACTCCTTCCACTTCTAAAGCTGCAATTTCAGCAATTACAGCTATTACATCATCTGCAATTTGAACTATCCCTGCCTCTGTCACTTCTCTTACTTCTTCTTTATTTTGTTTTGCTACTTGCTTTGCCTGTTTAGCTTCTTCTTTAAATTCTTTTACTGGCGTTACCGATTCTACTACATCTACTACTTCTTTAATTACTTTCATTATAAAATATCCTTCCTTATTTTGAAATTTCATAAAACTAATTATAAACCTTATTATAAACAACACTAGGCCTACTTGTAAATAACTAAACTAAAATAAGCCCCCAAATTTGGAGGCTTATTTTTACATTTCAGCTACTAAATAGTTTTGTTTAATGTCTCCAAACTGACTAACTTTGACCGTCTCATCTGTTAGATTGGTAAATACCATTGGAGTTGCTATACTAGTCGCATTTTTTGCAATATAATCTATATCAAATTTAAGGAGTAAATCGCCGGTTTTAACTGTTTGGCCTTCAGTGACCATAGCCTCAAATCCGTGCCCTCCCAAATTAACTGTATCAATACCCACATGAAGAAGCAACTCTACACCATCTACACTTGTAATACCTATGGCATGTTTAGTATCGAAAACTAAGCTTATTGTACCATCACATGGAGCTACTAATTCACCTTTTGTAGGGAAGAATACGACACCTTGGCCTAACATTCCTCCTGCGAATGATTCATCAGGGGTTTCTGTTATCGGTGCAACTCTCCCTTGTAGTGGGGAATAAAATTTTTGTGAAACTAGACTTACTTGAGCTTTTGCACGTGGTATTGTATCTTGTACAAACGTTTCTTGCGTTTGTTCACTATCTGGTGATGCTAAAAAGTCTTCTAAGTTGGATTTTATTACTGAGACTCTAGGCCCAAAAACAACTTGAATACCTTTTCCTTTTATAATTATACCTGAAGCCCCTGATTGCTTTAGCAAGTCTTGATTTACTAATTCAGGGTTTTTAACGGTTGTTCTTAAGCGTGTTGCGCAACAGTCGATGTCTTCTATATTAGCTTTTCCACCTAGGCCTTGCATAATTAACACGCTAACAGGGTCGCCACCTAATAGGTCTCCTGTCTTTTTAGCGTTTACGTCCGCTCTTGTATATAATTTAGTTTCTTCATCATCAGCTTCTCGACCTGGAGTTTTTAAGTTCAATTTTGAAATTAGTACTCTAAAAACTACGTAGTAAGCTGCAAAATACGCAACTCCGACTGCTGGTATCATTAACCAGTTTGTTTTTGCGGTACCTTGCATAATACCAAATAGGGTTAAGTCGATAAGACCGCCTGAGAATGTCATACCCACTCCTACATTTAACATATGCATAAACATATATGCAAGCCCTGCACCTACGCAGTGTAATGCGTATAATACTGGAGCTATAAATAGGAATGTAAACTCAAGTGGTTCTGTAATACCTGTAATCATACATGTCAAAGCTGCTGATATTAGTAAGCCTTTGACTATGTCTTTCTTTGAATCTTTCGCGGTAGTATACATCGCTAATGCTGCGCCCGGTAACCCAAATATCATAAGTGGGAATTTACCCGACATAAATCTTGTTGCCGATACTGAGAATTGTTGTATTCCAGGTGTTGCTAGTTCTGCGAAGAAGATGTTTTGCGCTCCTTCTACTAACACTCCATTTACCATTGCTGTACCGCCCACTGCTGTTTGCCAGAATGGTAGGTAGAATACATGGTGGAGGCCAAATGGAATTAATAATCTTTCCATTAAACCATATACAAATGTTCCTGCGTATCCGCTGTTTGTTACTAATGCACCAACGGCATTAATTCCGGATTGGACAGTTGGCCATATAAAGTACATTAAAATACCAACGAATAAATAAGTTATTGCTGATACAATCGGTACAAACCTTGTGCCACCGAAAAATGAAATTACTTGTGGGAGTTCGATTTTATAGAAGCGGTTATGCAAAGCTGCAACACCAAGACCTACTATAATACCCCCGAAAACTCCCATTTGAAAGGACTCAATACCTAATACTGACGTTACTGCACCCGGTAATAAAAATTCGGTTGCGTTGTTAATGTCTATTAGTGCACCTATGGCACTATGCATTATAAAGAACGCAATCGTAGCTGCTAGTGCTGCAACATCTTTCTCTTTTTTTGCCATACCAATCGCTACCCCCATAGCAAATAGTAATGGTAAGTTAGCAAATACTATATCCCCACAGCTAGAAATTACTGTTAAAATTGAAAAAATTATGGTTCCTGGTCCCATAACTTCTAACAATCCGTACGTTTCTAGCATAGTCACATTTGTAAATGAGCCGCCTATACCGAGAAATAAACCGGCGACAGGAAGTATTGCTATTGGTAACATAAATGAGCGTCCAACTCTTTGCAGGACTCCGAATATATTATCCTTATTCATCGCATCCCCCTCTTTCTTGGATATTTCACACTACAATTTTAAAATTATAGTACTTTTTTATTATGCTTAAATTAATATTAACTTATGCTAGTGCTTTTTGGGGAATTTGGCATGTTTTTGGTAAAAAGAAAAAGACTCCCTCAATTGAGAAAGTCTTCCTTTTTTAGTAGATAAGGTTTATTCGCCAAGCCCTATTTTTATTAATACAATTTCAGTATCATGATTAAAAATACGCTGGCTAAGCTTTTTATTTATAATATAATTTTCGCTTATTTCAGTTGTTCCATCTCTAAATTTTATTTCCACTCCGAGCTTAGCTTTTGGGCTATATTGTACGTGTACGCCATAAATGCTAAAGTCAATTTCTTGCGCTAGCTCGCTTTTAAGTATAAATTGTGGTGCAAATATTATTTTTCCATCGTTTATCTGCACCCCAAGTTCGCCGCGACGCATAATTATTGATTCTTTTACTTGGCCTGTCATTCCCGGTTGTTCGCTTTTGCCTGTATATGAACTATGAGAATATGGCTCAATCGGAATTGCGCCACATTGCTGTGGAGTTTTTCTATAAATAAATCCTTGCATCAGCTGTTGGTATGCTTCATAAATTTCATTTGTATTATTTTCACGTTGCGCAGTTTCTAGTACAGCTAATGCTAACTTAGCATTTTGGTGCCAATAAATACAACCAATGCCTTCAAATTTGTAAAATACTTCACTACGGCCATTAAACTTTTTATGCTCAAATATATTTTCAAATTCTTGCTTTAACGTTTCATCATTGGCCAAGTTTTGTTTATTACATGCGTCAATTAACGTATCTTCATTAGTAATATGGCTTACAAAGTGTAATTTACCTTCAGCAGACTTTGTTGTAATTCCATCAATTACGCCAATGTCACTATTAATGCAATTTTTCTCGCGAAATCGCTTAGTCATATTAATTGGATATAACATATGTGCGCGAGTTCTTTCATTATAAAGAGACTTTTTCATAGATTTAAGCAGTTCACATGTTTGAGCTGAGTTTAAGTAGCCACTGCCAATTATAGCTGATTGCCCTTCTAGCATATGACGCATTGGGGTAAATGTAAAATCGTCTTTAAGTAGATTGTAGCTAACATAAGTCTCACCACTATTTTGGTTAATCGTATAAACTATCGCCTCTTTAGCTGTGTTTATCCAATCTATAATTTGTGTTGCGCTTATAACCACTTTTTGTTCAAAGCCATTTTTATAAACTTGCGCGCGGTAATTACAAAATGCTTCGCCAAGTTCATCTAATAACGCTTTTTCATTACCTTTATAATTAGCTTCATATTTTTTAAGCGCTTTTTTTGTTTCAAGTAACCAATCTACCACTTCTGCGGAAATAGTATAAGTAAGTTCTATAAACAATTTGGAAATAAAATTTAAGTATGCGTTAATATGATAAACGGTAATCATAGATAAGCCTATCCCTACAATCGCGTTGTTAGCATCGTTCCATTCAGGGCGCTGAGTATTCATCCAAATTCCGCCGCCTACTAATAAGTTTGATATTTTGCTAAGCACACTTACTAATAATTTTTCTGCCAAAGATACCATTACTACTTCATTGTTTTTTATTAATAATTTAGCGTCAGTTCCAAAGCTAGCTATATGATTTTCTATAGCTAAGTCTTTATCTTTATCAAAAATCAAAGTGTTTTTAGGGTCTTGCAAAATACATGCATACGGTTTTAATATATAAGGAACGTTAGCATAACTAAAAATTTCTTTGCTCATCAGTTGTTGCAACGTATCTGGAAAGTGGTTATCTAATCCTTGAAGCAGTCTAAGTAAATATATAGTCTGATGGTCTCCCCAATAACCTAAGCCCGAAAATGGGTCATCTGGCTCTGGCTTTTCCCAGTCAATTCCCTCATTATTAATTCTATACGGATTAAATCCATCTATAGTAGAAGCGTTTACAAATTTTGCAACCATATTTTCATAGTACGCTGGATAAGATAAACCTAGCGCTTCCCAATTTTGATATATGTCGCGCCAATTTCCTTCGTAGCTAATTTTCTTATTGCCATTTTCGTCTTTAATATCAATGTTAAATTTATTCCAAGGCCTTGATGGGTCGCCATGTCGCCTAGAAAATGTAAGCGGTAAATATTCTAAAGCTAGCCTATGCATTGTAGCATTTTGCATTGCTATAGATTTTAGCTGCTCTATAGTTTCACATGTTTTAATTTGTGCTAATATATCAGTAAGTTCTAGAGCTTGTGTATTTCTAGTAGCTATAAATTTATAAAAATCATCGTAGTTAAATGTATAACCATCCTCAAAAATTCCCCCACGCATTACGTTGTACAATGTGTTTACATAATGGGTCGCACATGCTACTTTATCAGCTGATTGCTGTATCCCATCGGCTTTACGTACTATATTAATAATGTCAGCAGTTCCTTGCCTTATATCAGTATATATATCCGAAAAGTCGCCTATAGTTATAAACTCTAAAGTCTCCCCTATTTTAGAATGGTCATATCCTACGTCTAGCACAAATGAATATTCAATATTAGATTTTAGCGTAGTTTCATATACTACAAAGTAACCACATTTAGTTCCATATGCTTCTTTATCTATATCATAGTCTAGGTTGTTTACAAATTTATTGATAATCTGTGGATTTAAGTATACATCTGCGCCTTGTAATGTAGTGTAGGCTATGTTTGCCTTTAACATTTCAATTGGATTTGGCGTGTCGTTTATCGTAGTTGTTAATGAATAGATAGCTAGCATATCAACTTCTAATTCAGCAGCTTTATACGCATCAACTAAGTTAGAGCGACTATTTTGGAGTTCTTGGTTAACTCCATATGGCAATAGGTTTTGTACCCCATCAAGCACTTCAACAATAATGTCGGTATCGCAGTTATTAGTTAAGTTCGATGTTTTAATAATACCGTATTTATCGCTTGTTTCGTATTTGTATGAATAAGTTAGTTTTAAATCATGATTTACTTCTTCTATAATTACGCTATTACAATAGCATGATTTATAAATATTCCTAGTAATGTTATACTTAATATTTTGCTCAAACGGATACCATATATTATTACCAACTTTAACTATCGTTTTGGACCCGGTGTTATAGTCTAAGCTTAAGTTATCGTCCGTTGTATACGGGAATATGTTGCCACTAGCATTTTTTCGCCCTGCTGTAATGCCCCCTATTGAAGATAGAAAAATCCAGATGTCTCCTGCAGATGCAACTTGAATAAAAAAAGGCGCTAAGTTTTGTGCATCCGTAACTTTGTAGTATTCATTATCGTTAATTTTTACAAACATTATTTGTACTTCCTCTCTACAGTTATTTTTATTAATTAAAATATACCATAGTAATTGATAATAAAAAAGAGTCAGTTTTTATATTTAGGTGCACTTTTTTTAGACGTGTTCGAAACTGTTAATTACAATAAAAAAAAGTTACTTAAAACCTAAGCTTTAAGTAACCATTTTGCTTACATCATATTTTTTAAATGCTCACTTACTAGTAGTGGCGCATCAGTAGCATTTTGAACGTCTTCAACGCTAAATTCTGGATTAATCTCAGTTAAAACAAGGCCATCTTTAGTAACTTCTATAACACCCATTTCCGTTACAATTAAATTCACTTGATTTTGAGCAGTCAATGGTAGTGTGCAATCTTTTAAAATTTTAAACTTACCTTTATTCATATGCTCCATTGCCACTATAACCTTTTTAGCGCCCACAACAAGGTCCATTGCCCCGCCCATACCAGGAACTAACTTACCAGGAATCATCCAATTGGCAAGGTTGCCATGTTGGTCAACTTGCAATGCACCCAAAATAGTAGCATCAACATGCCCTCCTCTAATAATAGCAAAAGACATAGTGCTATCAAAAAACGCTCCTCCAACTGCTATTGTTGCCGGCTGCCCACCAGCATTTACAATATCTAAATTTTCTTCTCCTTCAGCAGGCTTGCCACCAATGCCAATAAAGCCATTTTCCGATTGAAAAATTATATCAATGCCATCATCCAAAAACTCAGGTACAAGAGTCGGTAGCCCAATGCCAAGGTTAACTACGTCTCCATCTTTTAGCTCTTTAGCAACACGCTGTGCAATTATATGTTTAATATCCATACTAGCGCCCCCCATCTATAATATAATCTACAAATATATGTGGTGTTACAACGTTTTCAGGTTTAATTTCACCAATTTCAACTATTTGCGCTGCTTCTACTATTACTATATCAGCCGCGGTTGCCATCACTGGCCCAAAGTTACGCGTAGAACCGTTGTAACAAACGTTTCCTCTTTTATCCACAACTCCAGCTCCTATTATTGCAACATCAGCTTTTAACGGTTTTTCGAGCAAATATTGCTGTCCATCCACCTCAATTATATCTTTACCTTCAGCCACCACAGTTCCAATGCCAGTCGGGGTTAATACACCACCAAGCCCTGCTCCGCAACATCTTATGCGCTCTGCAATTGTACCTTGTGGAATTAGTTCAAATTTCGTTTCATTAGAATTAAGTTGCCTAACTGCCTCTCTATTTAGCCCAATATGCGATGCTATTATACAATCGAATTGTTTATTAGCAACCATATGGCCTACTCCATACTGTGGCAGGCCTGTGTCATTGCAAATTAGAGTTAAGTGTTTTACATCCAATTCTACAAGCTTTTCAATAATTTTATGCGGACTTCCACAGCCCATAAATCCACTAACCATTATAGTCATTGAGTCTTTAACTATATTTGATAATTCATCTATAGCTATTACTTTATCTTTCATACTATCACTCCCTAAACATTTTTTACAATAAGCGCAGTTCCCATTCCACCGCCGATACATAGTGATGCAAGGCCATACGTTAAATTACGCTTCTTCATTTCATGCACTAATGTTGTAGTTATTCTAGCTCCTGATGCACCTAGTGGATGGCCTATAGCTATTGCACCGCCATTTACATTAGTTCGTTCGTCAAACCATTCGTTTGTTACATCTGGGTAATTTTCTTTTAGACCTTCAATTACTCCTAACGATTGTACTGCAAACGCTTCATTTAGCTCAATTAAGTCCATATCTTTTAATGTCATATTGCAACTGTCTAACGCATTTTTTATTGCTGGCACTGGCCCTAGCCCCATTACTGCTGGGTCTACTCCGCCTTGGCCTAGCGCTATTATTTCCGCCATCGGTGTAAGATTATACTTTTTAACAGCCTCTTCTGATGCTATAATTACTATACTAGCGCCATCGTTTAACCCCGATGCATTTCCTGCTGTCACAGACCCATCTTTTTTAAACGCAGCTCTAAGGCCTGCTAAAGCTTGTGCAGTTGTTTTTCTATTTGGATATTCATCCTCATCAAATACAATTTCATCTCTTTTAATTTTTACTTTAACTGGCACAATTTCATCTTCAAACTTCTTGCTATCAATTGCTGCTATCGCTTTAGATTGTGAGTTAAGCGCAAACTCATCCTGCGCCTCTCTACTTATGCCATATTTATCTGCAATGTTCTCAGCAGTAATTCCCATATGATAGTTATTAAACATATCAGTTAGCCCATCAATTATAATACTATCCTTTAGTTCCATACTACCCATCTTATGGCCTTGTCTAATGTTAGCCGCTGTTACAAACGGCGCTTGACTCATAACTTCAACTCCGCCAGATACAACTATATTTGCTAAGCCAGCTTTTATTTGCGCGTACGCTAACATAACGGATTTCATTCCGCTACCACAAATCATATTCACACAATAAGCAGGCACATCTTGACCTATGCCACCCCACACTGATGCAGCTCTTGCAATTCCTTGCCCTTGCCCTGCTTGTAACACACTTCCTAATATAACTTCATCCACCGTTTGTGGCTCTACTTTAGCATCAGCTAACGTTTGTTTTATTACTTGTGCCGCTAACTCCGCTGGCGTAATATTTGATAACGTACCACAAAACTTTCCTACTGCACTTCTTTTTGCAGTTACAATATATACTTTTGACATCGAATTCTCCTTCTAGCAATGCCACGCACCGCGATTATTAATTTTTAGGGAATAATCCCATAACAAAACAATATCATAAAGAAAAGTAGTATGCAAGTATAAATATATAATTTTTAGCCAAAAAAACACCTCATTTATCCATATAATATGGACAATGAGGTTATCTATTTAGTCATGTATTGGTACGAATGCAATACGATTTATACTAAGTTCACCACTAACATAATCTAGTTTTAATTCATAAGCACCTTCCACTAACTGAACTGTTGCAAGTTTTTTAGTAACACTCTCGCCTTTAGTGTTGCCCACTTGAATAGTTGTCATTAGCTTATTGTTTAGCAAAATGTTACACGTAGTTTGTGCAAAACCTTTAGCAATAGAGCTGTATGTCACATCCACTTGATAAACGCCAGCTTGGTCAAAATAAAATTGCTCGGTTTTCTCACGAATATCTATAGCTAAATCCACTAGCGGTGGCACTTGTGGGTTTGCCTCCATAGCTTCAAATAACTGAGGCTTGCTAAATAGTTGCTCATTTCTTTCTAACGACCTAGTTGCCATAACAAACTTACAAATATTCATAGCACAGCGTTGCAATTCTCCAAGAGCAAGCCATCCCGAATTTAACGCTTCACTTAGATTATCGTTATTTTCATTTGTTTCAGCTCCGTAATTTCCAACTACCATATATATATCGTTTTGCGACTTTATCATGCTAGCTACATTTGTACGAGTAGCAGGACCACCATCAATTACATAGTTCATCCTAGCCCACCAGTCAGTCATTACAATACCTTTAAATCTCCACTGCTCACGTAAAATAGTAGTATTTAAATCATAATTAGATGCGCACCAATGGCCATTAATAGGATTGTAAGCTGTCATTACGCTTGTAGCTTCTCCTTCTTTAATAGCAATTTCAAATCCGCGCAAATATATTTCACGTAGTGCACGCTCTGAAACGATAGCTTCAATTTCATGGCGGTAACTTTCTTGGCTATTACAAGCGAAGTGTTTAAGAGTAGCGTTTGCTCCGCCTCTTTTTATACCTCGAACTACCGCTGCAGCCATCTTACCTGTTAAAATTGGGTCTTCAGAAAAATACTCAAAGTTACGGCCATTAAGCGGATTACGGTGAATGTTAAGCCCCGGTCCTAGAAGCACATCAATATAGTTCTCCTTAAGCTCTTTTCCTTCCATAACATAAAGGCGCTCAATTAACTCAGTGTCCCATGTGGAGGCTAACAGCGTCCCAATAGGTAGCTGAGTTGCATAACTACCGTTTTCCATACGAATACCAGACGGCCCATCCGCTGCGCAAACTAGCGGAATACCAAATGCACGTAACTTTTCAGTAACACCACCAAATGCAGATGCTGTACCAGGCGTTACATCCGGATGACTCATACCTTCACCACGCACCAAAATTTCTAAATCCTCTCGTGATAGCTGCGCAATAAACTCCTCCATTACAATTTCGCCATCTCTAACTTGTTGCAACTTATAACCTTTATCTCCTGTATACTCGATTTCATTTGGCACTCTAATTTTAATCCGTTTAACTAAATCCACATTTCTAACCGGCACTTTTTCATATGCTATTGTAACTTCACCATCAGCATTAAACAGAGGCTTTATTCTACTAAAGTTAGTTGTAGGTGCTAGCGCTTCATATAGCTGAGTAACTATAAGACAATGCGGAATTGTAAATCTAACAGTATCATAAATATATCTGCAACTATTACTAATGTGCAGCAAATACTCACCTTGCTCTAGCACATATGCAGACTTATATCTAGTAGCACCGCTATCATCATAAGATGCAACCAGATTAAGCGGAATAACTAATTCAAATTCCTCACTCTCGCCTGGCTCTAAATATTTAGTCTTCTTAAATCCCACTAATGCACACGTCGGTTTGCCTAAATACCCTTGCGGTGGCTCGCTATAAACCTGAATAACTTCTCTACCACCGTACGTATCACCCGTGTTTGTAACTTTAATATCTATATGATATTCGCTTAGTAGTTTACATTCACTGATAATCTCCACCTCAAACGTAGTATAGGATAAACCAAATCCAAACGGATATTTAACCTTTTGTGGCGCAAACGTTTCAAAGTATCTATACCCAACGTATATATCTTCTTGGTATAAATTTCTCTTACTACCACCATGGTTTTTAGTAGAAGGGTAATCGTCTATACTATGAGCGATAGTATCTGGCAACTTACCACATGGAGTAATATCCCCAACAATAACATCTACAATAGCGTTTCCGCCTTCCATCCCACCTTGCCATGCGTATATAATCATATCTATATCATCATTTTCCCATGACATATCAATTATGTTTGACACATTAAGCACAACGCCCACTTGCCCAAAATGCTTACACACATTTGTAATAAGCTGCTGCTCAACATCTGTAAGATAATAACTACCAGGCTCTGCTGTGTAATCTTTATCCTCACCCGCAGTTCTACCAATAATTATAATCGCTTTAGATGAAACTGTAGCCGCATTTTTAATTAACTCCTCATCAACTCGCATCTCCTCTTGAGACCATGGCTCCGAAGCCCAACTACCATCACCTTTATTAACAGGATTTTCACTAACCCAGCGTTTATAAGCACAAAAAACTTCCTCATTAACATTAACTTGCTCACGTTCCTTAAGACTATTTATAAAATCTGTAGCATATTCAACATTAACAGAACCTCCAGAACCTGTGCCCGAGCGGTAATAATCAAACTGACATCTACCAAATACAGCAACGTTCTCATTATCTTGTAAAGGTAAAAAATCACTTTCATTCTTTAGCAATACCGCTCCTTGAGCAGCTATTATTCTACTTAGTTTTGCGAATTTTGTCATATTATTCCCCTTTCACTTTAACAACATGTTTTTTCTATACTCAGTTGGCGACACTCCGCTCTCTGACCTAAAGATTTTCATAAAATGTTTTTCGTTTTCATATCCAACTTTATGTCCTATTTCGGTAATTTTTAAGTTTGTTGTTTCAAGAAGCTTTTTCGCTTCTGCAATTCTTATTTCCTTAAGATAGCTCACAAAATTTTTATTTGTATATTGCTTAAAAACGTATGAGAACAAGCTGTAGTTCATGGATATATGGTTTGAAACTACTGCCATGTTTAAATCAGTATTATAATTCTCTTTTATAAACAATATCGCCTCTTGGATTTTTTGCTTATTTTTGTAATCATCAAACTTATTATTTATGCTGTCGTTTATGCTCTTTATGTTGGTTGTTAGGCTGTCCATATACATATTGATATTTGCATACTCAAGTATGTCATCTGTTAGCTCAAGTTTCTCCACTTGTAATACACTTTGGTATGTGTCTAATATTTCTTGTATAAAGGTTCTCATATTAGCTTCAAACACATCAAATTCTATTGCACCTTTTATTATCTCATCTTCCATTGCTTTTAACTCACTAATTACCTGTTCAATTTTTGGTGTGCCTATTTGCTGTGCCAACTTTTTCATCTTTTTTACGTGGGTATTATTTGTATTTTGTAACTGAATTATCTCTTCATATCTCACTATTTTTTTATTTTTACTAAATGCCTCTTTTCTAGCTAGTATCGCCTGCCTATTAGCTTGCTCTATATTTTCAATTCCGCTAGTGATTTCACTTACACCAACGTTTGCCAATACTTCTAAATCCTCATTATTATAAATTATATATGTGTTTTCGCCTAGGCTTATCAAGTTATTTTCAGCTTTCACTAAGCCGTTTGCTATTATATAATTTTTTGTTTCATATTTCGCTTTGTAATATTTAACTATACTATTTTTTTCGTAATCCGTCAAGTTTTTCTCATGTATTAGCAGGCGTAGTTGCTGTGTTTCTATCATTTCTTTTGTTTCTTGTTTCTTCGCTAATTCTGCTGTTAATTTGTGCAACACTTCTTTTATCTTATCTCTATCCACTGGTTTTAATAAATACTCTCTTACCCCATTTCTAAGCAGCGCTACTGCGTAATTAAAATCATCATAACCGCTAATAGCTACTATAAGTGGCGGATTTGGTATCTCGTTTACTTTATCTACTAGCTCTAATCCTGTCATTTTTGGCATTCGTATATCCGTAAACATTATATCCACTTTTTCAGTTTGCAATATTTCTAAAGCTTTTATACCACTATTACACTCTAAAACTATTTTAATGGGCACTGCACTACGCTCTACCATTGATTTGATACCTTTTCTAATGAGTTTCTCGTCTTCTACAACTAAAATAGTGTACATCCGCCTCTCCACCTCTCTATAAAGTTAAAAATAAGCTGTTACTGGCAAATATACCCGGACTTTTGTATAACTACCGTACTGTGACTCAATCCTTATTCTATATTCATCCCCAAAACACATACTAATTCTATCTTGTACATTTTTAAGCCCTATGCTATTACCACTTCCTCCCGTAGTTTCAATGGCTCCATCAATACGCTTAGCTAGCCTATCAAGCTCTTGTGGTGTCATACCTTTTCCTGTATCCATAATTTCAATGTATATTTGCGAACCTTCTCTTACTCCTTTAATATATATAGTAGTATCTTGCGCAATATCTTCTATACCATGATAGAGCGAATTTTCTATTATAGGTTGCAATGACATTTTAGGAATACTTTGCTTTAATACAGTTTCGTCAATTTGTATATCCAATAAAACTTCGTAATCAAACCGCAGATTAATAAGCACCATATAGTTTTTAATATACTCTAACTCTTCTTCTATAGTCACATTGCTGTTAGTCCACTTAATTGTATATCTAAGCAGCTTACCTAAAGCAGTTACTGCATCCGAAATTTCATATTGCTCTTCAATTTCCGCCATCATTTTAATTGACTCTAGCACATTATAAATAAAGTGTGCATTTATCTGATTTTGCAGCGCTTTAATTTCAGAATTTTTAATCAATATCTCTCTACTTATGTTCTCTTCCATCAACTCCTTTATCTGATGTGTCAACTTGTTTATTTGGATTCCGAGCTCATTTATTTCATCATCTCCATCCTCTTCTATTACTATGCTTAAGTCACCTCTTTGTATCTCATGTATTGAGTATAGAATATCATAAAACTTGGTGAACAGTTTACTTATTATACGATTTGATATAGCCGTAATAGCTATTATTACCGTGGCCACTATAAACAATACTACATATCCAGTATTTATAAGTAGCTGCATTTGTTTTGTTATATCTTTAAATATTATCATGCTGCCATTTAACGCTTCTATCGGTGTGTAACCTATAACGTAGTTATTTGCATTATAAATCTTATAGTATATTTTAGATTTGTGCCGCTCATCTATATCAGATAATATAGTCTTTACCATCTCCAAATCGCTTACCCCATGCACTATCCCTCTATTATCTATAAATATAGTTTGCTCTCCATCTTCTGGCTCATATATGCTATTAAACATATTTTGCATGGTCATCGATACTTCCATTGTAGCAATTAGCGTGTCTTCATTATATATTTTACTCACATGTGCCATCAATAATTCTTTAGTTACTGCTGATGGAAATAAATTATCTACATAGCTAAAATTCCACCCATCTTGTGTAGCCCAATACATATTATTCTTTCGCTCTTCATGATATATAATAGGCATCATCTCTTGTACGTTATTATGCGGTAAATATAACCTTACTTGGTATAACAGCGGATTACTATTAACCATTCGTTCGAGCGTAGTTAAAGTGTTAGCGTAAAAGTCTATACTTTCTCTAGCTGTAATAGTTCTCTCATTGGCTAGAATTAAAAATTCTTCTAAATCGTTATCACCTAAAAAAAACCGTTCTACAATTTGTAAAGACTCTACGTTAGTTAATATTCTTTTGCTTTCATGGTCAATTTTATATTTTAACGAATTTAGCTCATTATTTAACGTATTGTTTAGCATAGAGCCAAATAGTATAGGTATAAATATTATACTTGGTATCATTATGCTAACTACTGCTATTATTGCAACTTTATGATTTAAGTGTGCTCTATTCCATTTTTGTCTTAATTTTTCCATAGTTATTCCTAATCTAATCCTAATTTATATTTTGCCTCATTCATTATATGAGTACTTTCTTCTATTATAATGTCATAACCTAATAAATCTCTGTCATTTATATATTGAGCCAATAGCTGTGTAAATTCTTTAGCTGACGACGCTAATAATAATTGGATTAAATAGTCGCCCCATAATGTTTTTATTTTATTATTTAGCTTTGATAGCTGTGCATCATGTGCAAAGCTAATATCATACTGCGCCATATAGTGCGTATACGGATATGTCCACTGTGCCAGTTGTTGTAAACTTTCCACATCTTGTTGTATCCACTTATCACCCACTCTATTATTTTGTAGCATCCAATACGTATAGTTAGCTCCATATATTTGGTCAAATAATTCTCTATTTGTATTTAGCAAATAACTTACAGACGGTTTAAAAACAGCTCTATTATCCACCCATTCAAATGTCACACCTTCAACGCCCATCACGGTAAGAAATTGCCCTTGTTCGCTTAACATATACGTCATTAACTCTAGAGCCTTTTTAGGGTCAGCGCAATCTTTTGATATAAATGTTAAAGTCCAACCGTTTATTCCAACTCCGGGTAACACATGGTCATCCCCATTTGAATTTTTAGGCCCATCTATTGCTATATATATTTTCTCAGGGTCCGTTATTGCTAAAGTTTTCTGCTGGTCTGTTATATCCGTCCTTTGATATAGAACACAAAAGTATTTACCTTGCGCAAATTTTTCTTCAAATTGCACCTTTTGGTCGGTAAATATTTCTGGATAAAGATAACCTTCTCTAAAAAGCTCATTAAACATTTTTAGCCACGCTATATATTCATTATCCGTATTTCTATCATAATAAACTCCGTCTTTCTCAAATGGCACAGCCAGAAAATTTTGTAAATATACATCAAACGAATATGAACCGTAGCTATTAAATGCGGTTGAACCAACTGGAATTATATCGTTATACAATGACGCAGCAGCTTTAACAGCCGATTTAAAGCCTTCCATAGTGCTCATATCTGGCTCCCCAATCGCTTTGTATATATCTTTTCTTACTATAAATACTTGGTTAGAACCTATATCATCTCTAAACTCATAGTCAGATGGCAAATATGATGAATTTGGGTACCCATATATATTTCCATCATTTTGTGTATACCATTCATATGTTTGCTGTGTACATTCTTCTTTAAATCCTACATTATATAACTCATCTAATTCATTTAGCGCATACACTCTATCAGATTTTATTAAATCACTTACGTAAATATCATCCCAACCTAATGTGATTATATCTGGCAAATTGTTTGTTTGTAATATAGTAGATAGTTTATTGCTCTCTTCTCCAATCGGCGTTACAAATTGTATATCTACTCCTACTATATCCGATATAGCTTGTGATACTACATCATAACCCCACTGATGCTTAAACCATGAGTAGTTAATATACCAATCTAATGTTACATTTTCGTCGTCTTCCACTATACTTGTGCAACCTACCATTAATATCAACACTATAGCTACTAAACTTTTTTTCATAGTCATCATCTCCATATACTAAAAAAATGCAGACCGAAGCCTGCATTTTAATGTTATTATGGCTCCTTTATGAGCTTTTTATTACTCTTTAACCCCACCTGCTGAAATACCACTAATAATATATCTTGAACAGAAGCAGAAGAATATCATAACTGGGATAACAGAAATTGCTACCGCTAAGTAAATCGCACCTTGGTTAGATGCAACGTCTTGAGATGCATTAAGTGATGCTATCATAACTGGTAATGTAAATTTATCTGGTGAGTTAAGTAAAATAAGTGGAACAAGATAGCTATTCCAGTTACCTATAAATGCGCCTATTGCCATTGTTGCAATACCTGGTGACATAATAGGTAATACGATTTGGTGGAAAATTCTAATTTCGCTAGCACCGTCTATACGCGCTGCTTCTAGTAATGATGGCGATAATACAGATTTTACATATTGTCTTAAGAAAAATACAGTTCCTGGCGCAGCTATTGCTGGTATTATAAGCGGAATGTATGAATCAATTAATCCTAATGCACGCACTAAGTTATAAAACCCTAGTAAACCTAATTGGCCTGGTATCATCATAAATATTACAATTACACCAAATATAAAGTTGCTTCCTTTAAACTTATAAACTCCAAGCGCAAATGCTGTAAGTCCAGAAAAGTATGCTGTAAGTAATGTAGCTGGAACTGCTACTACTAAACTGTTCCAAAAACCTTTAAATAAGTCAAAGTAACCTGAAACTGTAACCCAGTTCTCTTCTAACGATGTTCCTGGCTTAAATGTAAATGAAGCCATAATCTCAGAACCACTTCTTGTTGCATTTACCATCATAAGCACAAACGGTAGTATACAACTTATCGCAAGGATGATTAACGCTGCATATACAATTGATTTTTTGATTTTAGTTCCCATAATTAATCCTCCTTCTTGTTGAATACTTTAAGCTGTAAAATAGAAATTACTAATATTATTAAGAATAGTACGTATGCAATCGCTGCTGCATAGCCTACCTGATTTGTTACAAACCCGAACTTATATAGATACATAACTACTGTTTGTAAACTGCCCGAAGGTGCTCCGTCTACTCCACCAGACATTAAGAATGGTAAGTCAAACATTTGTAAACCACCAATTAGCGATGTTATTGATATATATATAAGAATTGGTTTAAGTAGTGGTATAGTTATATTTTTAAACACTGCCCATCTACCTGCTCCATCTATTGCCGCCGCTTCAAAATATTCTGTTGAAATACCTTGAACACCCGCCATAAGTACGATAAACGAGTTACCAAACCACATCCAAGCGCCAATTACTGCTATTACTATCGGTGCTGTTGTCGTTGCTCCTAACCAGTTTATAGGCATATCTATAAGCCCTGCTTCCATTAACATTTGGTTAAATGTACCAAACCTCCAGTCAAGTAGCGTTTTAAATAGAAATGATACAGATGTTGCTGCGATTAAGTTTGGTAAGTAGAAAATTGCTCTAAATACGCTTAACCCACGGAATCTGTATTTAATATCACTAAAAATTAAAGTAAGAATAAATGCTAGACCAATTTGTAATACAATGTTTACTGACCATATTTTTATTGTGTTCCATAACGCCTGCCAAAAAAACTTATCGTTAATTACACGAATATAGTTAGCCATACCAACAAAGTTTTCTGTACCATACCCTTTATAATCAGTGAAACTTAAATATAGCGTACGTAATACTGGATATACGCTAAATATTAAAAACACGATTACAAACGGTAGTACAAATAAATAACCCATCCTATTATAATCTTTTTTCTTTCCCATGTATTAAACCTCCCCTTTTTTATAATAATTTATAATTACTGCTACAAGAAAGTACTTGCAGCAGCAGTTTAATTATCTGTTGATTTGAATTTGTGGATAAGTTGATGCTACTACGTCATAGAAATAGTTAATCGCATCTTCTTTAGTTTTTTCGCCAATTTTAACAGAGTTAATAGCATCGCCCCAAGCGTTACCAATAGCTGTGTCATATTGAGTTACTACAGAATAATCAATTTCTTGTGCTTGCTCTAACCAGAACTGATACAACTGTTGTCCACCAAAGTTTTCATTTTCAACGTCTGAATATTTCTCTAACGTAGGAATGTGAGCTACTGTATCACCTTTAGAAATATCAATCCACCATTCCATAACGTCTGCATCTAAAGTACAATATTTAACAAACTCCCATGCAGTATCTTTTTTCTTACTATTAGAATTTATGCCGATAAATGAACCACCCGCAAATCCACTTGATGGACCTTCTGCAACACCCCATAAGCCGAAAGTTTCATCTGTGTTATCTCTAAGAGTAAGTACGCCCCAAGATGGTAAACCGAATGCAAATATTTCAGTTGTTCCAGAATTAGCTGCTGTTTCTGCTACTGCATCTGAGTCCCATACGTTTGTTTCAGCAGTAAGTATTGGCACTTCACCTTTCATCGCTTGATACCATGGCGCAGACCATTGAGAAGCGTATGCAGTTAAATCATCTTGGTACAATGCTACTGCAAGGTCCATATAGTCAATGCGAGCTTGCGATAAGTTTAATACTCCATCTACAACCCAAGCATCATCTCCTGCAAATACTCCCATTTCGCCATCAGAAGCAAAAATTCTATATCCAGCATCTCTAAGTTCGATAGCTGTATTATAAATTGTAGGGTAATCTTTAAATAATGTAGAGATAAACTCTGGGTCATCAGTACCATATACATCCATTGCAATGTCACGTCTGTAGAACATACCTGCTGGTGTAATTTGATAACTTATAGCTCTTTGAATTCCATCATCATCTTGACCAACTTCCCATACGTAATCAACTATTAAATCTGAATATTGTTGTGCATTATATGGCTCTTGGTTTAAATCTTCAAAGAAACCAGCATCATACATTGTAGCTAACATTTGTGGCTCTGCTACTATAACATCTGGCTCTGTAGCTCCACCAAGTAAAGCTGATTGCACTTTTGTTAAATAGTCAGCTGGTGCAATAACTACAGTTTCTACATCAATTCCTGTATCCTCCGAAAACTTTTTACCAAATTGCTCAAGGTCTTGCGCCAGTGTCCATACTACAATTTTATCAGCAGAACCGCTAGAGTCGCTAGAACTACTACTAGAATCACTAGAACCACTAGAACCACAACCTACAAGAGCTAAACTACCTACTAGTAATACTGCCATTAATTTTTTAAATTGTTTCATATATATTTCCCCCGTTCTTTTATTTGGCTCTGTTATGTTAAAGTACAAAAAGTTTTCTAAGGCTCCTTAAATAACAATCAGGTCCCTCCCTTTAAGTTAACAGCTCCTTGTATTTAATTATTATCTATAATTACATTATACAAGGGTCAAATATATAATGTAATATCTTATTTTTCAAAAAGGTGTCATTATTTTATTTTTTTAAAATAGTGCACTTATTTTTGGCAAAAATTTTCCAGTGATTAGTTAATATTAAAAAAATGATATTTATTTAAATTTTAAATCAGTTACATTTAACAGAAATCTGTTTTTGCCAATAAATTACTCACAAAAAAAATCCCACGAACTAAGTTCATGGGATTTTCTTATTCACTTCGCAGTGCAATAACTGGATCTTTTTTAGAAGCTGAGTTAGCAGGAAGCAGTCCACCGGCTACTGTTATAGCCACACTAAGAATAATTAGAATAATCGCTGCCTCTAACGGTAAGTGAGCTTTAACATCATCGTTATTAACTAGAGACTGAATAATATTAGTAATAGGAATGTTCATTAATACAGTCGTTCCTACACCAATAAGTCCAGAGCACAAGCCAATGATTAATGTTTCAGCTTTAAAAACTTGTGATATGTTTTTCTTAGATGCACCAAGTGCACGAAGCACACCTATTTCTTTAGTTCGCTCAATAACAGAAATATGCGTTATAATACCAATCATAATAGAAGAAACTATAAGCGATACGCCTACAAATGCAATTAACACGTATGAAATTATATCAATCATTGATGTCATAGATGATATCATAGCACCAATTAAATCTGTGTAAGTAATTTGGCTATCTTCATCAACCATTTCATTATATTCTTCAATGCACGCTGATAGCAATTCTTTATCTTCAAAATTATCAATATAAATGCTAATAATGTCCGGGTTATCATAATCAATTTTGCCAAACGCAGCTAAGTTGCTATTATAACTATAACCACCAACGTAGTTATCATAAATCATAATAAGCGTATCAGAATCTGTGCTAGACTGCGCCCATGAGTTCATCATAGTAGCCATAGTAACATCATCCATCGCAGTAGCTTGCATATCTCCTGATAAATACATCATAAGCTGATACATCGAAACTTTATCTTCCATACTCATATTTAAAATGTAGTCTCTAGCTGTCTGCACCTTTTGTTCATCATCTAACACTTCAAAATAAGTACCAGTAAGAACATTAATCTGTGGGTCGGCTTCTTGTGCCACAATAACATCACTTTCATCAGCAGCTTGCGCTATATAATCTGTAAACTGCGCTGAATATGCAATAGGTGTAGCAATCAAACGGTCAGATTCTACATTGTTAGGCTTAACAACGCCAACAATCTCAAGTTTAATCCCATCATCAGCTAACTCTTCCAACCTCTCATCTTCTATATAAGAATATGTGCCATTTGGATTTAACTCATATCTATCACTTTCAAGCACAATAGAAAATTCTTTGCCAATTGTATCTTTATAATTCCACTGAAGCTCCTTTACATCTTGGCCATCTCGGATTTTATCATCAATAGCTATAAGCTCCTCGGCAGTTAAAAATCCTAATTGGTATAAAACAGTCGTATCAATGCTATTAACATAATCTAACACTAAAACAACCTCATCATAATTTTCTGGCCAATGACCATAAAGCACATCATAATTATCAGTCATAACAGGGCTAATTAGCGACCCATTGGATGTAGTCATTATTTGCGAGAAGTTAACGGCACCGTTAGCAGACGATGCGCCAGTAATAAATGCTGTTGACATCATTTCTTGCATTGGCGAAATGCTACTTAGCGTACTACTAGGCGTTAATATTGCGCTTGAATCGGTGCTAGTGTTAATTAAATTACCATCGCTATCATGAGCAAAAGCGTTAAAGCTTACGTTATAAGAATAGACTATACCGTTACTTCCTACATAATCGTTAATCTCACTTTCAGGGTTATCAAGATAAACTTTAAATTTCTCTAAGTTATTAGAAACTTCTAGACTGCTAGACATACTAAGCACACTATGATTAGAATAAACCGCATTACGCTCTACGTCCATTAAGTCTTTTATGCTATTAGCTGTACTTTGTATACTACTTAAATCGAAAGTTTCCTTTTCTAGAACAACAGGATATGTAGTCATAGTATCTTTTTGCAAATCGTCAATATAAGCATTAACTCCATTCGATAAAGAAAGTATCATTGCAATCCCTATTATACCAATAGAGCCAGAGAAAGCTGTAAGCAACGTACGCTTTTTCTTAGTTTTTAAGTTGTTAAAGCTTAATGATACAGAAGTTTTAAGCGACATTTTAGCCTTCTTTTGTGGCTTTGCGCTAGGAATAACTCTAGTATATTCGGGATTAGAATTATCTAACGTTGTCCCATCTTGCAACTGGATTACTCTAGTAGCATCTTCTCCTTGTACTTCAGGATTGTGAGCTACCATAATAACAACGCGGTCTTGAGATACACCTTTAAGCAGCTCCATTATTTGGGCGCTAGTTTCGGTTCCTAAAATATCAGTTGCTTCTTTTGCTAATTTTTGCACACCTGTTTGAAACGGATTAGTATCATCTATCACCTTACCATCCTTTAAACGGATTATACGCGATGAGTATTCCGCGGCTAACTCAGGATTATGAGTTACCATTATTACTAAGCGGTCTTTAGCCACCTCTTTAAGCAACTCCATAATCTGCACACTAGTTTCAGTATCAAGCGCGCCGGTTGGTTCATCTGCCAGAATAATATCTGGGTTATTAACTAATGCACGAGCTATTGCTACGCGTTGCATTTGACCGCCCGATAGTTGGTTTGGCTTCTTATTAATATGTTGTCCTAATCCCACCTGCTCAAGAGCTGTTCTAGCTCTAGCTTTTCTATCTTTGCTAGTTATCCCACCTATAGTTAACGCTATTTCTACATTACCTAAAACTGATTGATGCGGAATAAGATTGTAACTTTGAAATACAAATCCAATTGTATGGTTGCGATAAGTATCCCAGTCCCTATCTTTATAATGCTTCGTTGAAACACCGTTAATAACAAGGTCGCCTGCATCATAACTGTCTAATCCACCAATTATATTTAGGCACGTTGTTTTACCCGAACCGCTCGGGCCTAATATTGATACGAATTCACTATCTCTAAAGTTTAAGCTAATGTTATTAAGCGCTTGTTGTGTAAATTCGTTCATCTGATACTGCTTTGATATATTTTTTAACTGTAACATGTAATTATCCTCCTTACTAATACGCTCGCAGTAACATAGATTATAATATTATTTTATATAATTGTCAACTAATTATGTTTTTTAATTATTTTAGATAACTTCATATATAATTCATTTTTTTATGTATGCGTCAAAAAAAACTGCTACAACTTTATTTAGTCGTAGCAGTTTGCTAATTTAATACGCTGTCATATTCACTATTATAGTATCCACTTTACCATCACGCACATCATTAGCCGGTTGGCCAAGCATGTATTCTACTTCATCGCCGCCATGGTATTTAAATTTACACGATTTAATATAGGAATTATCTGGAGTATAGTCTTGCACTTTATCAAAATTATAAATAAGCTTTATGTTGCCTAGCAATGTAGTTACAATTTGCTTTTCCTCATTTAATAAATAGGCAGCAATAGCAGGCGCTAGATTAAGAGTCAGTTTATCATCTTTCATAACAAATAAGCTATCCCCAAACATCATACTTTTCCATATACTAATCATTTCTGCTGTAGAACCGCTAAGTCTTGCCACAAAGCCTTTTCCATGATAACTTGGATTAGGATTTGCACTGCTAGCAATAAACGATGAGTTTTCTAGCACGCTTCTACCGTAAACTTCTTCATCCAAAAATGGCACAGCAGCATCTTTAAAAGCACTGAAAAATTCTGTATATTGACCAGTTTTTAATAATTCCAGCAAATATTTATACTCCATATGCAACCAAATTGATTCGTTTTCTAACCACCCCGGAGTAAACGATTTCGCACGGCCAATTTCAAACGATGCGTCTTTTAATGAAGCATTAACTTTATACATCTTAAGTTTTTCATCGTATAAATCACAGCTCTTTACAGCGTTATGAACGTTTTCCCATAAGTGCGAATAATTTAAAAGTTTTAAGTACCTAGACGGCCCTTCTAAAAACAATGGCATGTTAATTACTGTAAAGCTAATCGGCTTATCATTCTCATCAACTATTGCGTCGTATGCAAAGTAAGTTGGGCAAATATTATATTCAGACGCTTTATTTATGCCGTAATAAACTACGTCTAACCATTGCTTAAGAATGTTTACTAAACTTTTACTATCCCAAATTATCATATCCCCATGTATACCTTCAAATGTATCTTCGCGGTATTTTTCTTTTGCAATGTTAATTAAATCCCAAAATTTAAATACTAGCTGTTGGTTGTAAATTAAATTTAAACATAAATCCGTAGCTTGCGCTAATTCATTAATAAACTTGCTTAGTTCTGCAAATAAATTTACAGGCCTATTAAATCGCTCTAACACAGATATTGTATATTCCATATTACGAGCTAGTTCATACGTTTCTGCCATAGACGAGCCAAATAGCCCCGGTAAACCGTTAAGCGCATCGTACCAACCTGGCTTGCCACCTTCCATTTCAATTCCCATACCGTACGGGTCTAGCGTTGCATATTTTGTAGTACATAATAATACTAGCTTTTCTATTAGCGTAGTAACTATAATATCTCCCGACTCATTTCTAGCCAGCCCATCAGAACTAGTTTGTCTGTTATTCTCATCTAGCGCATGGTATTGTCTTAACCCATTTTTAGTCATCTCATATCTCTTATGCCTTGGATTTACCATAACGTTAGATAAAAAGTAATTAAACGGCTCGTTATATAACAGCTCCTCTTCTTTATCTGGATAAACTTGAAGGTAAGCTTCTATTAAATCTAAATTGTATGTCCAGTGGTCACTCCAATATCCTTCTCCAAATTTAGCATTTAGTTGTTTGCTCGATTGGTCCATAATTTCACATAAAATTTCTTGCGCATTATCTAGCTCAAAACCACTATCTTCAAGGTACATTAATAACTTTCCTGGCGTAAACGGTTTTCCATTTAACTTTATGTTATAACGTTGCTCAAATTTGTTAATTTGCGTTTTGCTTAACGTATATGTTAATTGCTCTATAGAAAGCGGATTGTATCCATCTAACTGAATGCAATCGTAAAAAGTATGAATATTTTGAGTTCCTAAGTGTTTATGAAATAAGTTATCGCAGCGCCTGTTTTGATTTACATCTCTAAAGTTTCCGTTACCTTGCGAATAGTATTCTGGCAGCACGCTAAAGAAGTTATAATCCCTCTCAATATCTCCATGTTTACGCGAATATACATAAAATACATTTTTGTTGCCTAACATAATTGGCGTTCCACCGCGCAGTATATTATCCATATAACTAGATTTAATATATTTATCAAACGTTTCATTTCCAGTTTTAGTTTCAATTGGTTTTGTTAGCTCGTTTGTAAGTTCCATCGCTTCATTTTCTTTGCGCGTAAAATAGTCGCTACTAAGCTGTTGCTCTAAAAATTTATTAAGACGATTTTTATTAGTCGCCTGCCCAATAACTTGATACATAGTAAAGCTTTGGCCAGCAGCTAAATGCACACGCGAACCGTAAAAACTTGATGGCAATTGATTTTGTATTACTTGCGTTCTATCTAATAAAGCTTCAATATCATTATTTTCAAATTCAATAGCTCGTGAAAGCGATGTATCGTAACCAAAAACGATTTCTGGGTCAACGATAGGCAGCAGTTTAGTTCCATCTTCATAGCAGCCTACAGAAAAGTTACCTTCTGACACCTCAGTTACTGTAGCTGTATCTTCCATACTTGCGCGAACTTTAAAATATGGCACTTTAGTTTCTACATCCTCCACCTGCATCCACGCTTTCACCGTTTGACCCATCATTTTCATGCTAGCAATGCCAACACCGTATGGAATTATCGATGGCATTCCATCTATTAGTTGCATTTCTATATGTTCGCTAGTTGTATTTGTAATCGTTAATTTACGCACTAGCGCGCCAACTTTTTCGTTTGGCAATGTGAAATACGTTACTTCAGTTGTAAGATTGTGTGCTCTTTCTTGAATTTGTAACTTATTCATCCCAACATTCATCTCATGCTCAATATCAGGGTTTGAAAACGGCTCCACAACGGTATCATCTATTTTAATAAAAGTTCTAAAACCAGTGCGACTTACATTTTGATACGCCTGATGTGCTGGGTAAAATTCCATAATCGCATGGTCTTTATCTTGCACCCCAAAACTAACAACGCCTTGAGCGCGGTTAACGTAGAAGCACCAAATAGGAATACCTTCTATACCACTTATTCCTGGTAAAAAGCTTGAAAACGTAGATTTTTTATTATAATTTATCATCGTTAAACCTCCAAAATTTAATATGTCATGTATTTATTTTAACTAACAAACTAAATAAATACAAGTTGGATATTTTCTTAAAAGGTATATATTTTTTAGTTTAATAGAGTAATGTAGATTTTTTCAAATTGGACTAATTCTATTAAAATACTGTATCACATAAAATATATTGTTAGAGGAAATGGAACTGCTAACTTTATATACAATGGGGACCAAGCCCCAAAATACGATTGAGTTAGCAAGCCCCAGGAAAATGAATAGGAGGATTTAATAATGAAGTGTTATTTTAAAAATGTATTGCATGGCTTTATTCCAGATGATTATGCTGTAGACATTCTATCCACCGTACCTCAAGAATCCAATTTTATAATAGCTGATATTGATAGTGATGATATGCCAGAAATCGTAGTGGCGCTCACTTCTGAAGGCAAAAATTATTGGGCAATTTTAGATAGGAAAAATCACATATGGAATATTACTCACGTTTCTGAGCAAAACATAGGAGATGGTGTTCAGTGGGGGCAGTTATCGCCAATTGAAGTCACTCCCGATTGGTTAGAACCAGATAGAGAAGGCGTTAGCATTGACCAACTTATAAGTCAGGATTTTATCACTGGTCTTGGTTTTGTTAATAATGAAGAGTATGGCATTTCTATAACTAAGCCTTATCAATGCAACTGCGGTGACGGTTCTCGTCGTCAACCTATTATCCGCGATATTATCACTAGAAAAGGTAATATTACTGGCGATACCACTAAAGAGGATGTTACTTTGCGCGGTACGCAACCACACCAAGAGATTGATTACTTCTTTAAAAATCTAAGTTTACTTGTAAAAAACTATGAGACAAACCGCAATATGCAAATACTTCTACCTATTGATGAAGGTTTCTATCCTACTTTAAATTTAATTAAATTTTCTAACAAAAAATACAAAGATATTGTTGTTACTTTAGAAAATGATGCTAGTGGAGATGTGATTTCTACTTGGATTTATTCGCTTTCTACTGGTAGAACAATTTTGCTATTTAATTCAGTTACGTTTAACGCTGATTTTACTGGCTCGGTTTCGTATAGAGATGGCTATAAAGTTGCTATTAGAATGTCTACTGGGCTAGATTTCACTATTGATATTAGTAATTCGTCGCCAGATATTTTAAATGCTCTTTATAATAAACATGGTAAGCTTTATTCTCCTAGACAAGGCGCTCTTGGTACGCTGCATGAAATTAGATTTATTACTAACGAGACTACTACGGGTTACAACCTTATTGCCATTCAACAAGTTACTGGATTAGACCCACTTGATGTGGTAGGTTATATCGCTTCTTCATTCGTTTACAATGAGCGTACTAATTCGCTTATGATTAACAACCAAGTTGCTTACGTTGATGGTATACAAAAATTATAAATTCTTACGGCTAACTTCTTATGGGGTTAGCTTTTTTTGGGCATAAAAAAAGGCAACCAAATAGTTTCCTATTGTTACCTTGTAATTTACATGTTGCGTTGCTGCGTTGTAATATTATTATTTTTTTATAGCCTGATTGTATTATGGACGATTTTAGGCTAGCGCTCTTTCTAATACCTCAATATCTAGAGCGGGAAATTTATTGCTAATTTGTTTTAATATATTTAACGTAAGAATTGCATTTTCTGGCGGGGAGCCTATTACTAAATTTGTTATTCCATACGCCGCAATAAAATCTGATACGGTTTGTATAATGTCATCTCCACATAAAAAGTGAGTCTCGCCACCTAGTTTAGCACCGTAATAAAATAGTTCCTCACATAATATTGGGCTGTTTGGGGTATCAAATATAGTCGCACCTTTACGAACATGTAAAATGTGTAACATAGCACCTTCTTCCTGAGCTATTTTTGCACCTCTAGTTAAAAGACGCTTACTATTTTCCTGTATCGTAATACATACTAAGACTTTTTTCGTCATAAATCGTTCCACCTTTCCATTTAAATACCCTACAAAATTTTATTATAATATATTATATGATTAACTAATACAACAAATGCCTAATTAATTCGTTCATAACACATTAATGGGTATATAATATCACCCACAAATAATCACTTAATGTAGAAAATATTAACAAATTGTTAATAACTTAACGTAAACTATAAAAGGCTTCCATTGCTGCTGTTGTATAAACATAATCCTCCACAGACATTAGCTCTCGAGCGGAATGCATAGCTAACATAGGCGTTCCAATGTCTATTGAGCGTAACCCTAGCTGCGTTGCAGTGATTGGCCCAATTGTAGAACCTCCCCTAACATCTGAACGATTTACAAATACTTGGTATGGAATTCTGTGCATTTTACACAAATTTGCAAAAACGCTATAAGAGTCGCTATCAGTTGTATATTTACAACTCGCATCTATTTTTACCGCTGGTCCTTTACCTGGCAAAACTTTAGTCGTTGGGTCAGATTTTTCCGGATAGTTAGGATGGTATAGGTGCGCTACATCTGCTGATATTATAAACGAATTAGCCAAGCTTCTAAAGAAATATTCTCTATCGCATTGTATACTGTTACTAATCCTTTCTAATATATGCAGCAACAACGGTGAATTTGCACCTTGTTTTGTAGAACTTCCTACTTCTTCATTGTCAAAAGCAACAAATACATTAATTCCTACGTCCGACTTGCCATTTATAAATCCTGTAAGCGCGCTATGAGTCATAGACAAGTTATCTAGCCTTGGCGCTGATATAAACTGTTTATCAACCCCAACTATACAACTTGATTCACATGGGTATAGATACATTCCAAAGTCAAATATATCTTGCTTATCTACTTCTAATTTATTTGCCATAAAGTCTAACAACAAGTTTTTATTTACAGAGTCATCAATGTAACCCAGTACAGGCAACATGTCCTTTTGTGGGTTAAGCTTAATACCTTCATTAACTTGTCTGTTCATATGAATTGCTAAACTAGGGATAACCATAATCGGCTCTTTAAAATCTAATAATTTAATTGTTGGGTGCAAAACATTATCGCTTTTTAATACTACCCTACCTGCAGCAGATAATGGTCTATCTAACCATGTTGCTAAAATAGGGCCGCCATATGTTTCTGTGTTTAATTTAATATAAGTGTCCTTATGCATCTGCGCATTTGGTTTTATTCTAAATCCTGGTGAATCCGCATGAGTTCCTATTATGCGAAATCCTTCTTCGGCTAAGTTTTGGCTATTTATGGAAAATGCCACCACACATGAGTTGTTAACAATGGTATAATATTTGCCCTTATTAGTAAGGTTCCAATTGTCTTTTCTATCTAGATAGGTGAAATTATTTTCCTCCAATTTATGTTCAATAGATTGTGTGGCATGAAACATCGAAGGGCTGTTATCAATAAACGATAACAATTCATTAACTAAAATATTGGGCATTATAACACTCCTTTGTGTAATTTGTAATTAAGGTTATGTTATCATAAATTATATGTATGTGCAAGCTTTACTAAGAACTTGTTAGATTGTCCATATTTATTATTTAGTTTATCCTATATACTTGAAACTTATTATAAAGTTTGTTAGACTATATTTTATAGTACTGTTCACTTAATATTAGGAGGATATAAGATGGAATTTACTTTAAATAATGGCGTGAAAATGCCAGCTATTGGACTTGGAGTTTTTAAATCAGGCGATGAAACTAGCTCAGCTGTTAAAGCAGCTCTTAAAGCAGGGTATCGCCAAATTGATACTGCTTTTAGTTATAAAAATGAAACCGATGTAGGTATTGGCATTAAAGAATCAGGTGTGCCACGCGACGAAATTTTTATTACTACTAAAGCATGGAACCAACATGTGCGCGCTTATATTGTTGGAGAAGCTTATGATATGAGTTTGCAAAATCTTGGCGTTGATATGGTAGATTTATATTTAATCCACTGGCCTACTACTGGATACGTTGAAGCTTGGCAAGCTATGGAGAAGATTTATGAGCAAAATAGAGTTAGAGCTATTGGGGTTTCTAACTTTAAAATTCACCATTTACAAGAGTTAGAGAAGTCGGCTAAAATTACTCCTGCTGTTAATCAAATTGAGTCTCACCCTTATTTTAACAATCAAGAAACTATTGATTATTGCAAAGAGCGAGGAATTGTAATTACTGTATACAGCCCACTTGGTGGACAAAGGGATACGAGTCCAAATTTACTAATCGACCCTACTATTGTTGAGGTAGCTAATAAATATAATAAAACGCCGGCGCAAGTTATTTTAAGATGGCAACTGCAACGCGGTGTTGTTATTATTCCTAAATCTAAAACCGAGAGTCGTATAATTGAAAACATTAATATTTTCGATTTTGAATTAGCTGATGAAGATATGGCTAAAATCTTTAGTCTTAATAAAGACCAAAGGTTCGGTTCTGACCCTGACAATATTACTTTTTAATATTAACATTAATAGTAAACAAAAAAAAAGTGCTACCGTCGAAGTAGCACTTTTCTTTTACAACAAATACGCATGATTTAAAGGTCCGCGTCCTTCACCTAAGTTTAACTGCGCCTTTAACACTTTCGTTAAATATTCTTTAGCATGTTTTACTGCAACATCTAAAGCTTCGCCTGCTGCTAAATTGCAAGCTATTGCAGCCGATAAAGTACAGCCGGTGCCATGAGTGTTTTCATTATCCACTTTAGGCATTCTATACCAATCTAACTTTTCTGGGTGCGAATATAATAAATCTATTGCATCATGAGTAATTAAATGGCCGCCTTTAACTAACACTGGAACGTTAGACGTAGTTTCAATATACTCTGCTGCGCGAATCATATCATTTTCATTTTTAATGTCAAACCCACATAACATTTCAGCTTCAGCTATATTAGGAGTGATTACTGCCGCTAACGGAAGTAACTGCTTCACTAAAACGTCTTTAGCTTCCTCTGATATTAATTGATGCCCACTAGTTGATACCATAACTGGGTCAATAACAATATTTTTAGCATTATACTCTTTTAGTTTAGCTGCAATAATCTCAATAATTGCACTATTAGAAACCATGCCTATCTTAACCGCATCAGGTACTATATCTTTAAATACGCAATCAATCTGATTTGCCACAAACTCAGGCTCTGTATCTACAACTCCATACACTCCTGTAGTATTTTGTGCAGTAAGCGCTGTTACTACGCTCATAGCATACATCTTATGCGCTGTAATAGTTTTAATATCCGCCTGGATACCAGCGCCGCCGCTACAATCGGAACCTGCAATGCTTAGCACTTTTTTAACCATACATTTCACTCCAATCATCGAATGATTTAATATAGTAATCCGATAGCGATTGAATTTCTGACTGATGATTTTGTGCATAATTATCATAAACCCCAACTACTTTAAAGCTAGCAGCTTTAGCAGTTTGTATAGCAGTTAAGTCATCTTCAAAAACTAATGTAGATTCTTTGCAAGTACCTAACTTTTTCAACGCATGATTAAATAACATAGCATTATCTTTTCCAAATCCAAGTTCGCTACATGTAAGTATATCGCTGAAATACTGTAGTACATTGTTATTCTTTAAAGCACGCTCAGCAACATAGTTATTTGTAGCCGTAGTTGCAACACACATATTTACGCCAGCTTGTTTAAATTTCTTTAATACACTAGGAACCCCCGCTTTTAATACTACTTTTGCATACATATCATCTATCATATCTGTAATACCATCTATTATATGGTTTATATTGCCCATTAATTTATATTGTTGTTGATAATAATCTGCCACTTGGTCTAAGCTCATCGCTGCAGCAGCACCATTTATATTAAAATCTGGCGTTACGCCACGACTAACCAAATATCTATCAGAAGCTTTATGCCAAATATACATAGAGTCTAACAAAGTTCCATTCAAATCAAAAATTACGCCTTTTACATTTTTCATTTTTAAAACACCTCCAAGAGCTAGTATAACCAAATTTTTAAAAAATATTTAATTTTTTTTAGTATTATTTTAAAATATACTTGAAATTTTTTCCATTGGTAATATAGTTATTGGATATATTGCACAATAATAGCTTTTTTGACCTATATACTTAGCGATAGCGTTAACATTGGTAACATCATAGCTATAACAACAAATGCAACAATTAAAGATAAAAGTAATGTTACCATAGGTTCTACCCATACTAAAGCCTTTTCTATTTGGTGCTGATAACTCTTTTCAAAATATTCTCCCGTTCTAAGCAGTATCGTCCCTAACTGTCCTGTGTTCTCTCCTATTTCTATAACTCCTACTAAATACGGTGATATTAGCTTGCAGTTATTTAGAGAATAACTTAAATACTTACCTTCCGAAATATTTTGTTTAGTAATATCTAATATGTTTTTTAACATATAACTTTCTGTACTGCTTTTTAATAATTCCACAGCTTCTGGCAATGCAACGCCAGATACTAACAGTACTCCTAATAAGTTAGCAATTTCTTTATTTCGATATAGTATATATAAACGATTATATTTGTATATCTTAAGTTTAATAAATTCTATCATAACCTTGCCTGCTGGGATAGAGCTAATAACCATTAAGCTAACAATTGTACCGAATATTGCTATAATCATAGGAATTGTATGAGTTTGTAGTAGCGTTGAAATAAATATAAAGATTAAAGTTATAGTAGGTAACTTTGCGTTTTGGTATTCAAACGTATAAATTAACTGCGGAAAGATAAAATTAATAGCTATCATACCTGCTATTATTATCGTAGTTAATACAATGCCTGGATATACCATAGCCTTTTTTAGCTTTTTAGTAGATTGGATTTCTAGTTCTAATTGCTTAATTATTATTTCTAGCGTTTGCTCTAATTTACCCGTGCACTCACCAGCTTTTATCGCTCCTATTACAAATGACGGAACTCCGCCAGTCTCCTCTAATGCGTGAGATAGCGTACTCCCTTTAACTACGTATGCAATTAGTTTATTAACCAATTTAGTAGTCGCCCTAGAATAGCTACTACTTTTTATTAACACTAATGCATCATATAAACTAATTCCCGACTGCAACACAGCGAGTAGCTCTTGTAATAAAAATATTAACTCTTCTTTTGATATAACAGACGTACTAACCGCTTTAACTTCTTTATCTAATATAGTTTTCTTTCGTATATTTTGAACCAAAATATTTTTAGCTAACAACTGCTGTTTAGCCTCTTCCATAGAGAAGCTCTCTATTTCGCCTTTAACCTTTTCATTAGTAACAATTTTAGTAGCAGTATAAATGTATCTTGTCATATATCTACCTTCTCACTAATATGCTCTAAATTACCAAGCACTCTATACACCTCTTCATACGATGTTATTCCACTGCTAACTAACTTCTGAGCCTGCTGCTTAAGCGTTATAAGACCATTGTCAGTAGCAACCTTATGCATATTATCATACGAAGCACCCTTTAGATGTATATGTGGTATTAAAATTTCAAATATCCCAATACGCCCTTTATATCCTGCACCTGCACATTTATCACAACCAGCCCCATTGCAACTTATACATAACTTTCTTAACAACCGCTGCGAAATTACCCCCTTAACAGTTTCCTTAATCATCACCTTATCAACACCCATATCAGACAATCTAAATAAAGCCCCTACACTATTTTCAGTATGCAAAGTTGTCCATATACTATGTCCAGTAAGCGCAGCTCGTGTAGCTATATCCGCTGTAACTTTATCTCTCATCTCTCCAATCATTAGTATATCAATATCCTGACGCAGCGCAGCCCTAAGCGAGTTTTCAAAATCTAATCCTTGCTTCTCATTCACTGCCACTTGTGTTATCCCATCCACTAACGTTTCCACAGGGTCTTCTATAGTCACAATGTTAACGTCAGAATTTTTAAGTACGTTAAGAACGCTAACTAATGTAGTAGACTTTCCGCTACCAGTTGGCCCTGTAACTATAACCATCCCTTCCTTTAAGTTAAGCAAATACTGAATAAGCCTAAAATGTTCTTTAGCCATACCTAACTCTTCTAAACTAATATTTGTATCTTCGCTAGACCTAAGGCGGATAACTATTTTTTCACCATGCACATTTGGCATAGTGCTAACTCGTAAATCATATTTTTTCTCTTCGTTTTTAAATGCAAAATACCCATCTTGAGGTATCTTCCTTTCAGTAATATCCATTTTGGCAAAGATTTTTACGCAGTTAATTAACTCTAAACAGTTTGGCAGCTCGCTAATAATTTTTAATTTGCCATCCACTCTAAACCTAATTACAACTTTAGAGCTGCGCGGCTCAATATGAATATCTGAAGCTTGTGCATAAATAGCCCTAACAATTATACTTCTAATAGTGGCTTTCATATGCCCTTCTGATTCCTCTAAAGTCAGCCCTTCTTTTTCACTAAACTCCTCATTATTATATTGTTCCTCTAATATAATCGCATTTAAATTTGCTCTAATCCAACACTTTAACCCTACTTTACATATAACTTTGCGCGCTGTTATTAAACGCAGCAGCTCCACCTCATGTAACATAAATGGGTCTGCCATCACTATTTCTAACGTATCCTCAGTCATATTAATAGGCAATATAAGGCTATTAACACATAATATTTTCGCCTCATTAGATAGAACGATTGGATTTATATTAGTAGATATATATGGCTGTACGCAATAATACTGCTGCTTTAATTTTAACATAGCGCTTTGTTCTAATATGTGATTTTCTAATAAAAAATCTTCCAAGTCTACTTTAGGAATTTCCGTTAATTGTGTGGATAAATTACTTTTTACTATATAATCTTGTACGTAACTTTCAAAGCTACTCATAGTATACCCCCTACCTCTAAAATATATTAAAGTATAACCGTAACTTTTAGGTTTATTCATCATATGCACAAAAAAAAAGGTGACACTGGCCACCTTTTTTTATTAATTCTTTATTTAGTTATTTTTCAGTTAACCTTAAAAACTCATCTATATCTGCTACTATCATTTTAACCGATGCTTCCCAAAAGTCTTTTTTAGTAACATCTATACCTACGCTTGCTGTAACATCTTCTATGCTATTTTTTCCTGTAACGGCTAACAGCGCTTCATATCGCTTTGGAAACCCAGTTTTATCTTCCAAAAATTTCGCATACAACCCTTTTGCAAACAATTGCCCAAATGCATATGGGAAGTTATAAAAATTTCGGCTCACTCCATAATAATGACTTTTCCAAGTCCACATATAAGGATGTAGCACGCTGTTATCTAAACCATCACCATATGCCTCGCGTTGTGCATTTAACATCATCTCTTTAATCTGGTCCACTGATACGTAGCCTTCTGCCCTTGCGTTTATAAATGCTGTTTCAAATAAGTAACGCGAATATATATCCACTATTACCTGCGTACAATCCTTTAACTCCGCCTCAATAATAGCGATTTTCTCATTATCAGACGCAGTATCTAACGCAGCTTTTTTAACGATTGTCTCACATATAGTAGAAGCAGTCTCAGCAATCGGCATAGCATAACCGCTATTTAATACAGTTTCTTGTGTTAAGCAATAATTGTGAAACCCATGCCCTAATTCATGTGCCATAGTAATAACGTCGCCTAATGTATCTCCATAGTTTAATAAAATACGGCTTTGCTTAATGCATTTTAATCCAGCACAAAACGCTCCTCCCACTTTACCTTCTTTTGGGTATACATCAATCCATTCATTATCCATAGCAAACTGAGCATAGTCTGCTAAATTATCACTAAAAGTTCTAAAGTTCTTCACTACAAAAGCTTTACCTTTTTCATAATCAAATCCCATTTCTTCCTTAATTATGGGGGCAAACAAATCATACCAAGGTAAGCCATTTGTATGTCCTAAAACTTCTCCTTTTCGTCTTAAATAGCTCCTAAACTTAGGCATAGCATCTACCATAGCACCTAACATAGCGTCTAAAGTTTCTTTTTTCATCGTTGATTCTTCTAAAGTCATCTGCAAAATGGAGTCATAGCTTCTAGCATCCGAAATGGTCAGCGCCTCTCCTTTAATCGCATTTAAAGCAGCTGCTACACCTTGCTCTATCTTTTCATACGATTTTATTTCAGCTTCATACGCCGCCTTACGCACTGTGGCGCTGCTAGAATCAGCTAAGTTTAACACTTCAGTTAAAGGTAACACTTTATCCTCACCATCAATGTTAATCTCTACTTTATGCGTTGATATAAGCTTGTCTTTATACTGCCTCCAAGCTGTAGAGCCTGTATTTTGTAGCTTGGACAATAAACTTTCTTCATTAGCTGATAACAAATGCGTATTGTGTCTTATTATCTCATCAAAAAAGAATTTATGCTGTGTTAATAACTCAGAACTAGCAATAATAGCATCTAAATCAGCAATTTTAGCAATATACAGCTCCATCTTAGTATTAGGCTCACTCATGTTACTTACAAATGTGGAAAATTGTACATTATACTTTTGCGCTAATTCATCTGTTGAATTTACACTTAAAGATAGGCTTAAAAATGCACCGATTTTATTAGCAGCCAAATACAATGCTGATAATTTCTCTACATAAGTCTCTAATTTATCTTTATCATTCCCCGAGCTTTCTACTAACGTATTAATAGTATTACTAAACTCTTTAATCACATTAGGCAATTGTTTTAAATCTGCTAAAAAGCTCTCATCTTCGCAACTTTTATATAGTGCATCTAAATTCCAGTTTACACTCATTACAAAACCTCTTTTCTTTAATCATATTCATTTATTATTCCCGATTACAAATTTTGTATAACATGCATAACATATCCAAAATTTGGGTATATTTCAATAAACAACAAAAAATAAAAAAAATAAAATAAAACAAAATAAAACGTAAACTTGGACTGATTTGTGATATACTGATATTAACTATATAAAGAAAGAGAGTATGAGGATGAAAAACAAAAACCCACAAATAACATTTTTAGCAATCATGACTGGTCTAGTATTTTTAGGCTATATTATCAGTTTAGTTACACGTAACCTTACGTATGCAGTTGCAATTCCGTTAGTAATAGGAATTACCATTATGGCTATTTCGCTACGGATTAGACGTGCGTCTTATTTTTCTTATCGCGCTAATGTAGCGTTTGATGCTAAGCAGTATGACATAGCATTAGCTTATTATAAAAAAGCTACCGAAGTGCCAGACTGCCCGCCTCTTATTAAAGTTATATATGCTTACAGATTACTTACTTTAGGTAAGCTAGCTGAGGCAAAAAATATTATGGAACAAATTGAGGTAAGCGCTTTAGATGAAAATGCTAAATTTAATTATGATGCTACTGCTGCGCTTATTACTTGGAAAGATGGTAATTTAAAAAAGGCTATTTTAGCTTATGAGAAATTGCTAAATACTAGAGAGAGTGAATTAGTTTATGAGACTTTAGGTTTCCTTTTAGTATGTAATGAAGAATATGATAAGGCTATTGAGTTATGTAATAAAGCACATAAGTTATATCCAAATAGCCTTGTAATTAGGGATAACCTTGCTACAGCTTATTTTTATACTTATGAAGATAAGAAGGCGCGTAAGTTGTATAAGGAACTTATAGACCAATACGTTAATTTTCCAGAACCGTATTATTACTATGGAAGAATTGCTTATGATGATGAGAAGTATAAGTTAGCTTTAAAGTATCTTAATATAGCGCTTGAAAAGCCTGCATCTTATTTATCTCATTTACAATCTGAGTTTATACAAGAGCTAATTTATGAGGTTGAAGAGGCTCTAGCTAATTTTACGAAACAAAATGAAACACAAAATGAAATCGAAGTTGTAGATATTGCACGTGTTATCAGTAACGATGATGATTTTGATAATGACGATGATGAGCATGACGACGAGTTTGATAGTGACGAGGACGAGCATGACGACGATGATTTTGACGATGACGATTTTGATAATGACGATGATTTTGACGACGATGATTTTGACGACGATGATTTTGATGATGACAAAGACTTTGATGACGATGATTTTGATGACGACGATTTTGATGATGAAGACTTTGATGATAAACAGCCTAAGTCTGTGCTTAAAAAAGTAAAATAACATATGAGGTGGATAAAATGATAGATATAAAAATATTACGTGAAGATATGCCAAGAGTACAAAAAGGTTTAGCTAGCAGAAAAAGCAATGTGGACCTTGATGAGTTTATTTCTCTTGACAATAAGTATAGGGAGCTATTACAAAAGGTTGAAGTGTTAAAAAGTGAGCAAAATGTTGTATCTAAACAAGTGCCTTTACTAAAAAAAGCAGGCGAAGATGTTACTGATATTCTTGCTAAGATGAAACTGCTATCTGAGCAAATTAAGGAATTAGACCAAGAAGTACGTGAAATTAATGATAAGTTACAAGCGTTTTTATTAACATTACCAAATTTACCAAATGACGCGGTGGCAATTGGTGCTAGTGATGACGATAATGTGGAGCTTAGAAAAGTAGGAGAAGTACCACAATTTGATTTTGAAGTTAAACCTCACTGGGATTTAGGAGAATCATTAGATATTTTAGATTTTGAAAAAGCTAGTAAAGTTACTGGCTCTAGATTTACTTTTTATAAAGGCCAAGGTGCTAGGTTAGAAAGAGCGCTTATCAATTTTATGCTTAATATGCACATTGATGAGCATGGCTACACAGAGGTGCTTCCTCCTCTTATGGTAAATCGCAGCAGTATGTATGGCACAGGGCAGTTACCAAAATTTGAAGAGGATGCTTTTAAAGTACAAGACACTGACTACTTTTTAGTCCCTACTGCTGAAGTACCTGTAACTAATATGTATAGAGAGCAAATATTAACAGCAACACAGCTACCTATTAAGCACTGCGCATACTCTGCTTGTTTTAGAGCAGAGGCTGGTTCTGCCGGGCGTGACACAAGAGGGATTATACGCCAGCATCAATTTAATAAGGTGGAATTAGTAAAATTCACTACGCCAGAACAATCGTATGAAGAGCTTGAAAAGCTAACTAATGACGCTGAAAATATACTAAAGGCTCTTAAGCTGCCATATAGAGTAGTTAGATTATGCACAGGTGATTTAGGATTTAGCTCTGCTATGACGTATGATATAGAAGTGTGGATGCCTAGTTATAATAGATACGTTGAAATTTCTAGCTGTTCTAACTTTGAGGACTTCCAAGCGCGAAGAGCTAATATTAAGTATAAGAACAATATAAAAGATAAAGCACAATTTGTTCATACGCTAAATGGAAGTGGGCTAGCGATTGGTCGTACCGTAGCAGCCATATTAGAAAATTATCAACAAGAAGATGGAACAATAATAATTCCAGAAGTACTAATACCATATATGGGCGGCGCATCTGTAATAGCGTAAAATAAAAACCCCTAGTTTTGATATGACCCCAGTAAGTTAGACCAAAAAATCTAACTATTGGAGGCCGATACATCGCTAGGGGCTTTTTTATTAGTATTTTGCCGCTTTTATTAAATCGTAAATTTTATCCAGCTCTTCAATAGTATTTTTACTACCATCACCTTTTGAACGTGCCATAATACTTAAAGTAGATTTATCCTGAAATACAATTATCATCTCCGCCCTCTCGGGAGTTGAAGCCTTATTAATTTTAAGCACTGTTCTAAGAGGGAAGTAATCAATGATGCATACTGTATTTTCTTGTTTAGTAACCCGGATTTCCATTCCTACATTATCAATCCTTAGTATAATGTGGGGATTGACTTGAAAAGTATACATATCTTCAGTGCTAGTAAATTTCTCTGTAGTAGTAGATAACTTTAAATGAGTCATGTTAATTCCGCCTTTCTTAGGTAAACGACTTAAGTTAGTCAATATAAGTATAACTACTTTTAATCTAATTTTCAATGCCCACGCAAAAATTTTTAACTCATAAATGATATGTGAATACACATACAAATATATTAAGATAATAGGGCGATTACCCTATACACAGAGGTGAATAAGTTTATGTGGAGCGAGTACATTATTGAAGATTTTAGCAACATAAATGGATTAAAAGAAAAATACCCAGACATTATTTTTCGCAAAGTCAGTGAGCAAATCTACGTTGTAGAAGTACCTACCACAGCAAAGGTTGAAATGCTTGAATTAGCAGAGCACCTGCGATACGTTCAAACGTCATTTTTATACGGCCTAAATATTGAAGAAGCATTACAAGACTCTGGCATATCAGTTTTTCATGACTATCCGTATGGCGAATTACGAGGCAAAGGAGTTATACTAGGCTTTGTTGATACAGGGATAGAATATACTAGCAATTTTTTTAGATTTGAAGACGGTAGCACCAGAATTGTTAGTATTTGGGACCAGACTATAGAAGATGGTAAGCCACCTAAAGAGGATAGCTTTGGCTCTGAGTACACTAGAGAAGAAATTAACGAAGCTTTAAAATCTGATAATCCGCTTTCCATCGTGCCTTCCACTGATTACAATGGCCATGGCACCTATATTGCTGGCGTTGCTGGAGGTTCGGATAGATTAGGCCGCTCAGGCTATGTGGGCGCTGCTCCAGATGCGGAATTTATTGTAGTGAAAATGCGCGAAGCATCTCAAAGCCTTAAAGATTATTATTTGGTGAAACCAGGAGTCGTTGCCTATCCTGATGGCTCTATACTACTTGGGATAAATTACATTATAGAAAAGGCTGCGCAGTTAAATAAACCTTTAGTGCTATGCATTGCCGTTGGAAATAATTATGGAGGGCATGATGGTACTAACGTTATTGAAAGATACTTAGGCCATTTAACACTAATGCCAAAAGTTATAGTAGTAGCTGCTGCTGGCAATGAAGGTAATGCAGGACACCACTATAAAAACACGGTAGAGCAAAACGAAAAGCGTACAGTAGAACTAAATGTAGCAGCTAACGAAAATGGTTTTTTGTTACATATATGGGGGACGCAAATAGATAAACTGTCAGTTGGACTGCGTTCACCAATAGGGCAAATTATAGAGCGAGTCCCTTTAAAGCCATATAAAGCAGAGAAATTTAATTTTTCTTTACAAAGCAGCAAAATTATAATTGATTATAAATACCCCGAATCTAACACTGGTGGCGAGTCTATTGTAATTGCATTTCAAGAACCTATTGCAGGAATTTGGCAAATTGATATTTACGGCGATGACATTACTAATGGCACTTTCCATATGTGGCTGCCTAGAGCTGGCTTTGTTGAAAATAACACTAGATTTTCTGAACCCAATCTAGAGACTACAGTTTGTGTACCAGCAACAGCAGATTTTGTTATAGTTGTTGGCGGTTATGACGTTGTGGATAAAAGCCTATACGCTGCTTCTGGCCGAGGACCCACTCGCTTTGGCGATATTAAGCCAGATATTATAGCGCCTAGCATTAATATTGATGGTCCAGGGCTTAACAATACTCTCACTTCTGCTACTGGCACAAGCGTTGGTGCGGCTATGACTGCTGGAGCAGGCGCTCTACTTCTCGAGTGGGCTATTCTTAACGAAGGTTTACCTACTTTAAATACTCGTATCGCCCGAATGGTTTTAGCGCGTGGCGCTCAGCGACAACCACCTGGTGGTCATCCTACTAACATTGAAGGTTTTGGCATGCTAGATTTGCAAAATGCTTTATTGCTTATTTAATTAGTGTAACCGATTGCTTATTTAAATTAATGTAATCAAATTGCTATTAATGTAACCGATTGCTTATTTAAATTAGTGTAACCGAAAGGAGTCTTTATGTTTTATAGTAACGAATTCCAACCCCACTGCTTACAGCTGGATGAAAATATATATTTTGACTATGATGAACTGTACTGCGATAACATGTTAACTTTATCACATTTAGAAAACTTTGTTATGCCAGCTGATATACTATGTTACGTCTTAGCTGGTGACATTTTAACTACTAACGCTAGCTCTATACAGCTATTTTTATATCCATCGCAATTGTCAGTTCGGCAGTACCTTAGCATAGTTATAGATATTTTAAACACTGCTATTTCCACCAATAAACGCCCAGTTTTATATCATGCGTTTGAGCGAGCAACTTCACCTGCTCGCTGCGTGCTAGATAAACTTATTAATAGCTGGTTTGATAAAGTTGGCGGCGTTTTAATCTATTATACTAATGACACTAACATTGCTAAGTATTACCGAGTTTCCCAAGCTAATTTTGAGCCATACATTCAACAAGCCATTTTTACTAACGATTTACCTAACAACGCTTTTCTAAAACTAAGCAACTGCTTCCCTCTTTGTCACAAAACTATACGTCGCACTTACCGTAATGCTACCGATAAACTTTTCCGAAACAACTCTCTTTATAATGATATTTTCTATACACAAATCCCTAATGACGAATATCTAGTTTTATCTCTAAATTTATTTGCTCCTACAAACGCGCAGTATTATAAAGAATTTGGCATTGAATATATTAACCTTTTAAACTGCGAGCATCTAATTAGAGCTAAAAAATCTGTGCTAGACTCAGCTAGCCAATATATTAAATCTTATGTAGCTCCTAATTATTACCCTATGATTGTAACTAGACCTAAATTTACGTTCACTAACATAAACCATAACAACACTTTTTGTAATAAAACTGATGTGATTGATGATGGCGACGGCGTAATTATTGGCCTGATGGACACTGAAGATATTGACTTATCGTATGGTAATGTTGAAATTATAGATAGTTATAGTTCTAGTCGCTCTAATGAGATAAGTACTGCTACTGCTATGATGTTATTATGTAACTCAACTAACTTGCCAAAAGTTAAATATGCATTCGTTAAATTGCCTAGCGCATCTAAGGCTTTGCAACGTATATATGCTGGGGAGACAACGGATAGCGCGGTTCTTGTAGATGATATAATTATCGCTATTACTAAGCTAATTGAATATGCTAACGAACAGCAAAAACCTATAGTATTATGTATACAATACGGCTCTAATTTAAGCAGCCATGATGGCACAGGAAAATTAGAACGAATTATCGCAAAGTATCAATCACAACCCGGAGTTACTATTATTACTACGGTTGGTGAAGAAGGCGATAAAAAGCACCATGAGCGCCTTTTAATTGAACATTCAGCTCGTAGCACAATTAAAGTTGGCCCTAATGCTAATGTCGTTTGCGTCTTATGGAAGGCGTATCCTGGTGGTATGGAAGCGTTTCTTGTTAATTCTAAAACTAACGAAAAATATAGCTTAAATTACTCCACTATTCATAAAACTAGCACTGGCACAATTTATACGCGTGGTCGCCGAGTTAGCGATAATAATGGGTGCCTTAATATCGTTTTTAGAATGGAAAATCTAGAAGCTGGCGATTGGATTATTGAATTTGACCTTGAGTATCATAATAATGGAGTTGTGGATATTTGGCTTTCTGATAAGCAGTTAAACAATGGTACTTATTTTACTAAAGGCGATGCTTTTATTACTATCCCATCTCTTGGTAACATTAAAGATACGATTTGCGTTGGCGCTTATGATAACGCAACGTTAACTATAATGAAAAGTGCTGGCCGCGGCTACACTCGCAATGGTCGCGTTTCGCCAACTTGTGTAGTGCATTCTGCTAATATTGATGTGTTTCTTAATGATGGCACTCCTATTAGAATAAATGGCAATCTTACAGCACTAGCTTTACTAGCTGGCGATGCAGCAGGTGTTTATAGCATTTTAATTAAGAAAAATTTTAGCCATTTACCTAACACCCAAACTATGTCTTACTGGCTTACTGCAAATCTACAACAATTAGATACGCTTACATATCCTAATCCAATGCAAGGATATGGAGTTTACGTTACAGAAAATTTAAAACAGTGGTTATTACTTAACAGTGTTATTAATTCATCAGAAGCTAATAGTGTTTTTTGTACGTATTAAGGAGGCTTAAAATGCTTAGTCCACAACTTCAATTAATGTTAAACTATCCTTTATCTCAGTTGCCCGAATCGTTTTTTCAACTTACTGGCATAACAGACCCTGATATATGGGATGTTTTAGTTATATATAATGACAGCTTAGAAGTACCAACACCAGATGATTTAGTGATATACCAAGTTACTATACTAGGCAAAGGTTTTGCTTTACTTACCTTACCAAAAAATCAGATACAACAACTGGATAAGATTCCTACTATCGAATACATTATGTTACCAGAAGTGATGCAATATACGTTGGATAAAAAGGTATCTGAAGTTTGCGGGTCTAATATCGCATCACCAAGCTCTGGTTACGGTGTAACTGGAAAAGGCATTTATTTTGCAAGCATTGATTCAGGAATTGATTATACTCACCCTGATTTTATAAATCCTGATGGAACAACTAGAATTGCTTATTTATGGGACCAAACTATAGAAGGTACACCGCCAGAAGGTTTTTTTCAAGGCGCAGAATTTAGTGCTGCTGACATTAACCTAGCTTTAAAAAATCCAGCCTTAGTACCAAGTGTAGATGAGCTAGGACACGGCACAGCGCTATGTGGCATTGCAGTTGGAAACGGCCGCGCTGATTTTAGAGAGCGCTATAAAGGCGTTGCACCAGAAGCGGAGCTTATTGTTGTTAAAGTGGGTCAACAAGGAGATAACGAAATAAAAAGCTCTACACGCGGACCCCGCAATACTGAAATTATGATGGCGTTAAAATATGTAGTGGATAAGGCGATTTTACACAATAAGCCTATTAGCATTTTAATTGGATTTGGTATTAACGAAGGAGGGCATAACGGAAATAGTTCGCTAGAAAAATATATCGATTCACTATCCACAAGTTGGCGAGTTAATGTAGTTGTTAGCGCTGGTAATCAGGCTAATAAAGATAGTCATGTTTCTGGAAAACTAACTCCTAGGGAAGTTAAAAAAATCAGTGTATTTATAGACGATGGGCAACCTTACTATTTTGCAACGTTGTGGAAAAGTTTTATAGACGACTTTGGCATAGTTATACAATCGCCAAGCGGAGAGCGTACAGATTTAATGGTTCGCGAACAAGTTAATACTAACACATTACTTAAGGATACTCTTGTATCACTAAATTTCTCGCAAGCCTCGCCTGTATCTGATGGCGAACAAATTATTATATTCCTTGATAACATAATAGGAGAACCTATAGAAGATGGAAACTGGACTATTGAACTTACTGGCATTGAGATTTTAGATGGAAGTTATGACATTTGGGGAGAGTCGCTTGAACAAGACGTTCGTAGCATTAGATTTAACGAGCCTACAAAAGATAAAACTATTACTATACCAGCGACTTCTGATTATGCTACAAGTGTTGCTGCTTGTATGAATAACGGCTTACTTATAGCTCCATTCTCAGGCCGTGGCTACACCCGTTCTGGCAAAATTAAGCCTGATATTTCTGCCCCAGGGGTTAACGTTATTAGTGCTAGTATAAATAAGGAGGTTATGTATCAAGCCTTTACAGGAAGTAGCGCGGCGGCAGCATTTGTTGCTGGTGGCTATTTACTATTGTTAGAGTATGGGATTAACCAAGTTGGCAACCAATACCTTTTTGGCGAAGACTTAAAAGCGTATATTATTAGAACCGCAAAAAGGCAACGGTCTATTAGTTACCCAAATCAAGAATGGGGTTATGGTGAGCTATGTATAAAATCTGCATTATTAGAACTTAGTAGGCTATATAATTAAAGAACTATTATTTAAGGAAGGTGAAAAATGAAAACAGATGCTGCTTTACAAATAATAACATCTCTAAGCGCATCAGAAGAAGAAGTTGCCGCGCAATATCTTAGCAACTACGGCTTTGAAGCTGAAGGCAGACTTGATATTATCGTTAAGTATAATGGCGACATTGATAGAGTTGCAAGGGAACAATCCGCTATTGCTCAAATTATAAGCACCAAATTTGCGGTGCTATCAGTGCCAAGACAAAATGTAAGCGCGCTTAGTAACTACACAGAAATAGAATATATGGAAACTCCAAAACTGCTGACGTATAATCTTAACAAAAGCATGACTGGCTCTTGTATTAAAACCGTTCAAAACAACCGGCCATATAATTTAACAGGAAAAGGAGTAATTCTTGGCATAATAGACTCGGGAATTCAATACGCCCACCGCGACTTTAGAAACTTAGATGGCACAACTAGAATTATATCTATTTGGGACCAAGGCATTGACGGCGCTGCGCCTTATGGATTTAAAATAGGAACCGAATATACAAGGGCGCAGATTAATGAAGCTTTAACTATGCCTAATGCTGCTGGTAGACTATCGATTGTACCTAGCGTAGATACAATTGGGCATGGTACACATGTCGCCGGAATTGCTGGCGGAAACGGCAATGCATCAAACGGACAATATATTGGAGCTGCGCCAGAGGCAGAATTTATCATTGTAAAGCTAGGCAAAGGCGGTACTAATGGCACATTCGTTAGAAACGTAGAAATAATGTTAGCCATTAAATACGTGGTGGAAAAAGCGCGCGAGTTAGGAATGCCAGTCGCAATAAACCTTAGCAACGGTATGAATGAAGGCCCTCATGACGGGCAATCTATTATAGAACAATATGTAGATGAGGCGGCGCAGCTGTGGAAAACTAATATTGTAGTTGCTACAGGAAATGAGGCGGCTAACCAAACGCATACGCAAGGAGAAGTGTATCAAGGTAGCGTAAGCTCCTTTTCATTCCAAGTAGCGCCTAACCAATATAGTTATTCGCTATCAGTTTGGAAAGCGTTTATAGATACATTTGAATTTGAAATAGTAAGCCCCGCTGGAACTAGAACACCTAAAATTGCTTATTCACAAAAAGCTAGAACTTTTATATTAGATAAAACGAGAATATACGTAACGTTCGTAGGCCCCTCACCGCTAAATGGCGACGAAGAATTTGCACTATATTTAAGCGGACTTAATAGCGCAGCTATAACAGATGGAGCATGGAGTATAAATATATATGGAAAAGACGTTGTAAATGGAGAATATTATGTATGGGGACCAACTAGAGAGCTTGCTGGCGATGATACATTTATGTTAGAGCCAGTTCGATTTACCACGCTAACAACGCCATCAACAGCACGCAATGCCATATCGGTTGGCGCATACAATAGCATTACAAACCAAATAGCCCCATTCTCAGGCGTAGGTTACTCAAGAAACTCAGCAACAGTAAAACCCGATTTGGTGGCACCTGGAGTAGATATAACAGCGACAAGCATAACAGGAGGGTATATAAGATACAGCGGAACAAGTATGGCAACGCCACATGTAACAGGAGCAGTTGCGCTTATGATGCAGTGGGGAATAGTACAGCATAATCAGCCGTTTTTATATGGAGAGTTTTTAAAAACTTACTTATTAAAAGGAACTAACAGAAACAATATAGAGGTACCAAACCCAGAATGGGGATACGGAAGGTTGTGCGTAAAAACATCATTAGACTTGCTAATTAGATTATTTTAAGCCGAGGGCAAATTGCCCTTAGCTTATAAAACAAAAATATATGTAGTAGCAATACACATACAAGTGCAAACAAAAGATGCTATTAACATTGTATTATGTTTAAAATACAAATGTAGAGCTAAAAGGCCAATACTTAAAAATAGTAACGTAACAGGTACGATATGACTAAAAAGTAGGAAAAAATCCACATAGACTAACATAAAATATCCTAAGCAAACAACTGTTAAAAATTTATAAATAGCCTCATAATCAATAGAATTACTTTTTCTTGAGGGCTTGGCCTTATCTTTAATAGTAGACATCAAATCACGCTCCTTCAATTCTATTGTATGAAAGGTTGTCTTTATATATTCTTGTATTATAAATCCAAACTATCCAAACTATAGAAACGTTGTAACGAATTTTATAAAAAGCTGGGGGTCCCTTGGAGGGGACTTACCCATTTACCCTAGTTAAAAGGATAATTTTAACAAATTATAATTTGTCAACAAATCACAAAAATCTTTATCAAATGAGTTATCAAAAAAAATATTTTGGGGAAAAACCTATGTAAATAAAGGAATTGAAGCAAAAGTGTCGAACTTTTTTAAAAAAAATCTAAAAAGGGCTTTACAACATACTACTCACATGCTATACTGTGTAAAGTGGTAACGGGGTGTAGCTCAGTTTGGCTAGAGTGCCTGATTTGGGTTCAGGAGGCCGCAGGTTCGAGTCCTGTCACCCCGATGTCTGCGTGAGTGGCTCAGTGGTAGAGCATCTCCTTGCCAAGGAGAGGGTCGCGGGTTCGACTCCCGTCTCACGCTTGTTTTTTAAAGTTCACCGATATTACATTTTGCCTCGATAGCTCAGTCGGTAGAGCAGAGGACTGAAAATCCTCGTGTCACTGGTTCGATTCCGGTTCGAGGCACTTTTATAATCCCCTTACAAATTATTGTAGGGGGATTTGTTTTATTTAAATTTATTTTTTAATAAGGAGGATTTTATCATGCGAAAAAAATTTGTATATCAAACTCTTAGTCTTATTGCATTTATCATTCTGTATTTTGTAATGCCAATTTATAGCGAGCACAACAGCAAAGAACTTTTTATCAAGTCCATAAAACTGCTTATAAAGTTTAAAGGGATTGAACAGCTTAGTAACGGCGATTACATTACACTTACACTTGGCTGGAACCATATGAGAGATGAACTAATCCGCCAAGGCTACGAAACTAAAATCATTTTTTATGATGCAACTTATTGGGATGACACCACAACTTACCACCTGCGCGGCACAAAACTAAATCGTTACATTGTATTATGGAGCAAAAAGCCCGAAGAAAATAGTTAATATACACTTAGCAATATGCATATATTGAATAAGCAATTATATCAATTATATCCAAAGGAGCGTATTATATGGAACTAGATTTAACTACAGGTAACATTCTATCTAAGCTTATCAAACTATCACTACCTATCATGGGCACCGCTTTTATCCAAACAGCTTACAATATGATTGACATGATGTGGATAGGCCGCCTAGGTAGCGATGAAGTGGCAGCTGTTGGCACTGCTAGCTTCTTCCCATGGCTTGCTATGGCATTCGTTATGATATCAAAAATTGGGGCAGAAATTAAAGTCGCTCAAAGTATGGGCGAAAAAGATTTTGACAAAGTAAGCAAATTCGTTACAGCTGCACTACAAATCAATGTAGTGCTTGCCATTATATATGGTCTTTTCGTTGTCATGTTTAATCGCCCTCTAATCGGCTTCTTCAATTTAGGAGACGAAAACATAATCAATATGGCACAAACTTACCTTACAATCATCGGCGCTGGAATGCTGTTTATTTTTATTACGCCAGTATTCACAGCCATATTTAACGGTCTTGGCGATAGCAAAACCCCATTTGCAATCAACACTATTGGACTTGTTTTTAACATAGTGCTAGACCCAATTCTTATTTTCGGTTGGCTTGGCATGCCTGCTCTAGGCGTTGTTGGCGCTGCCCTTGCTACAATTTTCTCACAAGCTTTAGTTGCTATTTGTTTTGTAATTATAATTATAATAAGAAACAAACGTAATCCCGAAGCTGCTTTTTTTTCGCTTAATATTCTTACAAAGCCTCCGATGGAACAAATGCAAATTATTTGCCAAATCGGACTTCCAGTCGCATTGCAAAGTGGTCTTTTTACTATTTTCTCAATGGTTTTAGGTAGAATTATTGCCGCTTGGGGCGCGGTTCCAATAGCAGTACAAAAGGTTGGTTCGCAAATTGAGGCCGTTTCATGGATGAGTGCTAGCGGTATCTCAACTGCTCTTGGTGCATTTGTGGGACAAAATTATGGCGCTGGTAAACTCGATAGAATTGAAAAAGGGTTTAAGTGTAGCGTATTAATAGCTATTGTAGTTGGGACTTTTGCTACAATTTTGCTTGTAGTTTTCGGCTCGCAAGTGTTTAGCGTATTTATTCAAAACGAACCTGAAACTCTGCTGCAAGGCATAGATTACTTAAAAATCGTTGGATATTCGCAAATCTTTATGTGTATAGAAATTACAGTTTCAGGTCTTTTCAATGGCCTTGGTAAAACTTATATACCTTCTTTTATCACAATCATATTTACTGGTATGCGAATGCCACTAGCTTACTTTTGGGCTAATATCATTGGCATAGACGGCGTTTGGTGGAGCATTTCTCTTACTACAGTTGTTAAAGGCATTATCATTCTTTTAGTTTACTACATTATGAAAAATCGAAATAAGCTATATAGTTTAAAAGAAGAATTGGTTTAAAGCTGCATTTTTTACTTAGGTATCGCCATACTATTAATTATAACATTATTATTGGAGGTTTATATGGAACAAATAACTCAATTAAGACAACTTATGAAAGAGCATAACATATCCGCTTACTACATCCCATCTTCAGATTTTCACAATAGCGAATACGTTGGCGAACACTTTAGATGCCGCCAATTTATATCTGGCTTTAGTGGCTCTGCAGGCGAAGTAGTAATAACGCAAGACTCAGCAGGACTTTGGACTGATGGGCGCTATTTTATACAGGCTGAACAAGAACTTGCTGGCACTGGAATAACACTTTTTAAAATCGGCGCGCCTGACTCAATGAAGCTAACCGAATTTTTAGCCGAGAATATGCCAAATGGTTCAAAACTTGGCTTTGATGGCCGAGTAGTCGGACTTAAATGCGGTGAAGATTTTGCTCAAAAGCTTGCTGCTAAAGATATAGAAATAATTTTTAATATAGACCTTGTTGGCCAAGTTTGGTCAAATCGCCCAGCGCTTCCTACATCAAAAGCATTTTTTCTAGATACGAAATATTCAGGTAAATCTGCTAGTGACAAGCTTGCTGACTTAAGAAAAAAGATGGCTGAGTATAAAGCTGATAATCATATTATAACAACACTTGATGATATAGCTTGGCTTTTTAATATCCGCGGTAACGACATCGCTTGTTTTCCTGTAGTTTTAGCTTACGCTGTTATCACAACAACAGAAGCGTTTTTATTTATCGATAAAAATAAAATTGACACTGACATAGAAGGCGTTTCAATTTTGCCTTATAATGAGATATACTCTTTCGTAAGCTCCCTATGTGGCAGTGTACTTATTGACCCTGCTAGCGTTAACTTTGCTTTAATTTCTAATTTATCTAATGAAATAAGCCTTATAAAAAAGCCTAATCCAACTACGCTAGCTAAAGCAATAAAAAATGATGTGGAACTTGAGAACATTCGCCGCAGTCATTTGCGTGACGGTGTTGCTTGCACACGTTTTATGTATTGGCTTAAATCTAACGTAGCCACAAGTTCAATAACGGAAGTGGACGCGGCTAATAAAATTTTACAACTTCGTTCTGAACTAGAACTTTATATAGAGCCTAGCTTTCCACCAATATCAGCTTACGGCGCAAATGCTGCTATTATGCACTACCAAGCTAGTGATGCAAACTGTGCTACACTTAAGCCATCTAATTTATATTTGCTAGATTCAGGCGGCCAATACTTTGATGGCACTACAGATATAACTCGCACATTTGCTTTAGGCGAAATTTCGGATATCGAACGCACTCATTTTACTGCTGTGTTAAAAGGAATGCTTCGTCTATCAAACGCAAAATTCCTACATGGTGTTCGTGGTCTTAACTTAGACATACTCGCTCGGTCTCCTATTTGGGAATTAGATTTAGATTATCGTAGCGGAACTGGACATGGAATTGGATTTGTTCTAAACGTTCATGAAGGTCCAAACGGCTTTAGATGGAAAATCGTAGCTGAGCGCAATGATAGCTGTGTTTTAGAACCTGGCATGGTTACAACTAACGAACCTGGCATTTATATTGAAGGCTCGCATGGAATACGTATTGAAAATGAACTTGTAGTTAAAGAAGGCGCTAACAATGAATACGGCCAATTTTTAGAATTTGAAACCGTAACATTTGCACCAATCGACCTTGATGCAATTGATATTTCGCAATTATCATCGAGTGATAAAACATACCTAAACGCTTATCACAAACTAGTATTTGATAAACTTTCGCCATACTTTAGTGGTGAAGAACTCGAGTTCCTTAAAACTTACACACGAGAAATTTGATTTTTAAGCACAAAAAAAGGGCACCTCGCCCTTTTGCTTAGTCTTCTTCTATACTTTTCGTCTAGCCCATTTCAAATTATATTGAGCCGCTTTATTTCCCTGTTCAGAAGACTTCTCATACCAATATATCGCCTTCTCTACATCTTGCTTCACGCCTTTACCTATATCGTAACATAACCCAAGCTCACACTGCGCAGCCGAATGGCCTTTTTGCGCCGCTATTTCATAACAATCTACAGCCTTGTTATAATCTAGTTTCACACCTTGCCCTAAGTCATAACATATTCCTAAGTTATAACTTCCGTCCGCATCTCCTTTAAACGATGCCCTTTTGTAAAACTCAAATGCTTTGCTATAACTTTGTTCTATAACTCTGCCTTCTTTATAAAACTTTCCTAACTTACACTGAGACACCGTATTATCTTTGCCTGCTGACTCAGCATACCATCTTATGGCTAAATTAATATCTTGCTTAACACCTTTGCCAAGCTCATAACATTCCGCTAGCTTATACTGCGCTTGCTCTAAACCGCTCTGTGCAGCCGCATTATACCACTTAAACGCTTCTGCTAAATCCCTCTTAGTCCCTTGACCCTTCGCCAAACACACAGCCAAATTATACTGCGCCTGTGAATGCCCAAGTATTGATGCATAACCCCACCACTCAACTGCTCGCTCTATTTCCTTATTCGCTCCTTCTCCCATATAATAAAAACATCCTATTTTATATTGCGCCTCAGCCCACCCTTGCTTAGCCGCTTTTTCATACCATTGCAACGCTAGGTTTAAATCTTTTTCTACATTCTCTCCAGCTTCATACAGAGTGCCTAACTTATACTGCGCCCCTATCACTCCTTGATTGCCGGCATGTATGTAGAACGAAATTGCTTTAGACTTATCTATTGGTACTCCTATTCCTTCTTCATAACACTCACCAAGCTTAAACTGAGCTTCTCCTATTCCATGTATTGCCGCATAACTTATCCACCGCACCGCTTCATCATATTTCTCCTGCTCAAAAAATATCATCCCAAGTTCATACTCAGCTAAGTTATAGCCTAAACTCGCCGCCTTCTTATACCACTTTTTACACTCTAACCCTCGGCCCAACTGCTTACTTAACTTAGCCAAATTAAATGCTGCCTGCGCATGGTCTTGCTTAGCCGCCTTAGTATACCACTGCATAGCTTTCTTATTATCAGCCCCCTCTTCATGCAATTTACCTAAATAAAATTTCGCTTCCTTTAAATCTTGCGCGTGCATCAAAAGCTCTAACGCCTTATCATAATCTGGTACCACACCATATCCTTCAAAATAACAAATCCCTAAATCACACTGCGCTGGCTTATAACCTTGAGCCGCCGATTTCTCCAGCCACTCAATACCATCTGCATCATCTTGAATAACCCCTTCGCCATTAATATAAAACGCCCCTATTTTATATTGCGACCTACTATCGCCCTTCATCGCAGCTATACTATACCAATGAAACGCATGCATATAACTCTTCTCTATACCATCGCCTAACTCATATAACTGCCCCAGCTCATATTGTGCTAACGTATAATCATTATTAGCTGCCATAGTTAAAAACTCAATTCCATGGTCATAATCATTGGTATTTAAATAAAACATCCCCAATCTATATTGCGCTTTAGCATAGTCTTGTTCACTAGCTTTCATATACCAGCTTAACGCCATATCATAACTACGCTCTACACCTTTGCCTTCCTCATAACACACTGCTAACTTTAACATAGCCTCAGGGAACTTCTCATTTGCCGCTTGCATAAATAATTCTACTGCTTTTTTATATTCTTGTGCTTCATAATAAAATGTTGCTAACTCATATTTTGCGGGCAAATAGCCCATATCAGCAGCTTTGTTATACCACTGAATTGCTTCTTGCACATGTTTATTCTCCAGACCCAGTTCATTTGTATACTGCAACAGTAAGTTATACTGAGTACCTAACCCATCTAGCTTTAACAGCCTGTTGCGAGGGAATGTATGCCCAAAAACTTTAGTATCAACAGCCTTATACTCAATATTAAATTGTGGTAATGCTGCACTATCCTCATACTGGTCATAACAAAGCTCCAAAGGCTTCATCTCAATTAAATTATCAGCGTAACATCGGCCAAAATCGTAAATGGCTTCTATTAAACCTTCTTGCGCGCATTGTCTATAGTAAGTAATAGCAGTATCTATATCGCGCTCTACAAATATGCCGTTTTCATAAAACTTAGCCAGCTTATGCTTAGCCTCTATACTACCTTGCAACATAGCCTGTTCATACCAAGAAACAGCAAGTTCATAATCCTTAATGCTATCATAATATCTGCCCAACTTATATTGAGAAGGTCTATGCTGAGAATTAGCCGCCTCAACCCACCAAGATAACGCCATTTCATAATCTTCCTTATCAAAATAACATAGACCTAACCTATATTGAGAGTCAGCATGGCCAAGCTGCGCAGCCTCTGTATAATACTTTATAGCTTGCGACACATTCTTTTCAACATGTTCGCCAGTTTCATAACATCTGCCTAAAACGTAATATGCTTCTTGCCCGTCTATTTTCGTATCCATAGTCGTCTCTCCCACTTAACTTATTTGAAAAAAAAAGGCAAGTATACCAATAACGATACACTTGCTCTTTTTTTATTTTTTCGTGCCGAGTTATTATCTGGAATAGAACTCGATAATTAGTTGTTCGTTAATCTCAATTGGTAGCTCTTCACGCGCTGGCCTTCTTATTAGTGTTCCCGTAAAGTTGTCTTTGTCTACTTCTATATAAGGTAAAACAAAGTTACAGTCTTCTAAATTCTCACTGAAGATTTTGCTTGAACGAGATTTTTCTTTTAAAGAAATGGTATCGCCTTCATGAATTGCATATGAAGGTCTATCTACTTTCTTTCCGTTTACTAAAAAGTGGCCATGATTAACCATTTGTCTAGCTTGTCTTATAGAGCGTGCAAATCCCATTCTATATACCATGTTATCAAGCCTTGTTTCTAATGAAGTAAGGATGATTGGACCTGGGTTACTGCCTGCGCGGAACGCTTTATCTACATATCTTGTAAACTGCTTTTCTAAAACACCGTAGTAAGCTCTTAGTCTTTGCTTTTCTAGTAACTGAATACCATACTCAGATAATTTTCTAGCATCTCTACTAGTTCCTTGCTTTGCTCTATCCATCGCTTTAGGGTGGCCTACTACATTCACACCAAGGCTTCGGCACAATTTAAAACGTGGACCCATCATTTTTGCCATAATATTTCTCCTTTAATTTACATTTCTACGCTATCCTTGTTTTGTTAACGTAGTTATTCGTGCTTTTAATACTAGCATAGTTTGTGAATAATTAAAAGGCTATCTAATAACTTTTAGCATTTTGCCCAAAAAGCTTTTTTGTTTTTAGTAATATTACTATAAATCTACTATATTAGTAGGAGGCTCACATACCCAACACATTGGGCTGTTATATTATATCCAATATTTAAGTTAAAAGGAAGCTAATAACTTAATATGATTTTCCCGGGGTTAAGGGGCAAAGCCTGTGGTGGGGGCATAGGCCCAAAATCCCGTAGCTTTTTGACTACCTATAAAGGATGTGAATTATGATTTTAATTGTTGATGATGAATTTAGAATGCGTCGTCTTGTCAGCGACTTTCTAAAACGGGAAGGATACGAAATTATTGAAGCTAAAGATGGGAAGGAGGCGTTGGAGAAAATAGATGAGTTTCACGCTCAACTTGACCTCATTTTGCTTGATGTTATGATGCCTTATTACAATGGTTGGGAAGTGCTAAAACGCGTTCGGCTTAAATACTCTATGCCAGTTATGATGCTTACTGCTAAAGATGAAGAATATGACCAGCTGCAATCATTTGAACATGGGGCTGATGATTTTGTTGCAAAGCCATTTAGTCCTATGCTTCTTGTTGCTCGCATTAAAGCAGTTTTAAAACGCACTGCTAGCGACGCTCCTGCAATTAGCACAGACGGCCTTTTTGTTAACCGCGAAGCTAGGCGAGTTTACCTTGACGGAGAGGAGCTTATGCTTACGTTTAAAGAATATGAATTATTAACTTATTTACAAGATAATGCTAATATTGCACTATCTCGCGACCAAATATTAGATGGTGTGTGGCAATATGACTATTTTGGAAACTTACGCACTGTTGATACGCATGTTAAACAACTTCGCGCTAAGCTACAAGCTAAAGGAGAATATATCCGCACTGTTCGCGGTGTTGGATATTTATATCAAGAATAGAATTTCTGGGGAGGAATTTTAGTTGAAATCACTAAGGTTAAAAATTGCGCTTATTTTAATGGGCTTTCTATCAGTTTTAGTAGGAACTACTATACTGCTGAATTATCTTTTTTTAGATGAGTATTATATGTATAGTAAAAACGAGGCGCTCTATAATAGTTATTTGCTTATTCAACAGCTATATCAAGGCGATATTGAAGCTATTGACGACGAACTGTCCGATTTGCAAGATAAAAATAATATGATTATTACCATACTTTCAGCAAGCCAAGGTTTTATTTATCCATACTCTGACTATACGCCCACTAAGTTGCCAAACGACTTAAAATCAGCTTTAAGCAAATATAACGAAGATAGCAAAGCAAACAATAGAGACCATTTTCTTATTTTAGAAGATGTCTGGGTATATGATTCAGACGAACTATTCATTACACTTCAAACACCTATTTCAGCTATTGATGAAACTATCAATGTTGTTACAGAATTTTTCACGGTCATTAGTATTACAATTAGCTTTTTAGGCGTTATCCTCGTATCAGTTATTGCTAACCGCTTAACTAGGCCTATCGAAGAAATTACGTCAGTTGCTACTAACATTGCTAATTTGCAATTTGACCAAAAGCTTGAAAGTAAATCGCAAGATGAGCTAGGACAGCTAACTAGCACAATTAACCTACTTTCTGTTCAACTTCAAAAACATATTTTTAGTTTAGAAGATGACATTAAAACGAAAGAAAATTTAGAAGAAGTTCGTAAACAGTTTATTTCTAACGTTTCTCATGAACTTAAAACTCCTCTTTCGCTTATACTTGGCTATACAGAAGGTTTAAAAGTCGGTCTTAGTAAAGAGGACCAAGATTTTTACTGCGAAGTTATTGAAGATGAGACTATAAAAATGAGTAAATTAGTAAATAAGCTGCTGCAGATTTCCCAAATGGAATCTGGCCAAATGGAACTATGCATGGAGGAGTTTGATCTACTAGATTTGGTAGAAAGCATCCTTAAAAAAAATCTTTTGCGTTTTAAGGAAAAGAATACTAGCTATACTATTGATATAAATTTAGCTGAAATTATTATCGAGGCAGATTATGACTATGTGGAGCAAGTTGTAACGAATTATTTATCAAATGCATTAGCGCATGTAGAAGCTAATGGCAATATTACTATAAGAGCTTATAAGCAAGATTGTTGGGCTGTAATTGAGGTAATTAATTCAGGCTCGCACATTCCGCATAATGAAATCGATAATATTTGGGATAGTTTTTACAAAGTGAATAAAGCTAGAACTCGGGAATACGGCGGACATGGTTTAGGACTGTATATTGTTAAAATGATATTAGATATGCATCAAGGGGAATATTACGTTTTTAACACTACTAATGGAGTATGTTTTGGCGTAAGATTTAGAGCTAAAAACTGACACTAAGTTTAGCAGTTAGTAAAACCTCACACAAACAACACATAATGAACACATTAACCACACTTTACCATTTTATTCTTATGTAAATAGAGAAAAATTTTTAAAATAACAGGGGGATAATTATGAATAAGAAACTAGTAGGTGGTTTAATTATAGCAACGTTAGCAGTTGGTGGTGGTTATGGCGGTTATACTTATTACCAAGCTTCGCAGACTTCTTCTCAAGTAGTAACGGAAATTGTAGCAAGAGAATCAGCGGTGGAGCTTGGCAGTATAACTATTGGACTTACTGAGTCGGGTACAATTTCTATACCAACCGAAACAGTGACGTTTGACTATAACCTTCTTATTAATGAAATACATGTAAAGGAAGGTTATGCTGTTAAAGAAGGCGATTTGCTATTTAGTGTGTACGCTGAAGATTTAGAAGATGAAATTACTGCTTTAGAAGACCAGATTGAATCTTATCTAGACCAAATTGAAAATTATGAAGACGCAATTAAAACTTATTATAAACAAATTACAACTTACGAGAGCCAAATTACAACTTACACTAGGCAGATTAGAAATTATGAAACTAACATTAGAAATTACAATAGCCAAATCGCTTCTTATTATAAGCAACAAGAAAGCATTCGCGATTCACAAGATGACATTAGAGATGCGCAGCTAGATTTGCTTGATGCGCAAGATGATTTACGCGATTATCAGTTGGATATCCGTGATGCTCAAGATGATGTTAGAAGTTCGCAAGAAGACATTCGTGAGCAGCAAGATGATTTACGCAAGCAACAAGAAACTATTTACAAAAATATCGCTAGTTTAGAATCGGAGTATCAATCGCTTATACAGCAAAGAGAAGTTGCAGTTAATAACCAGCAAATGGGGATTGCACAAGCACAGCTTACTTATCAGCAAGCGCTGAATTTGGCTAACACTAGTGAAAACACTTATGCAGTTTCTATGATTAACATTGAAACGCAACTTATTGAACTTGAAAAGAAAGCTTCTGATTACCAAAAAGAAAAAGCAAGTTTAGAAAGCTTGATTTCTACATACGATGCAGATTATGCAAAGCTTATAGCATTGGAAGACGCTATGGATGAGGCGGAGCAAGCAGTTAGTGACAAAGAGTATGAGGCTTATATGTTCTCTAGAGAATATGGCGATTACTTAACTAATAACAATATTGACTTAGACTCACTGTCTGATAATGTGGATAGTCTGTATGCAGCGCAAAACACAGCGCATTCAACTATGAATACAACTTTTAATTTATATGTAAATGCTGAATGGGCATATCAAGCTAATCCTACGGATGAAAACTATGAAAATTACCAAAGCGCTCTTACTGAATATGCCACAGCTTATACTAATTGGGAAACTGCTGTTAGCGCATATAATACTGCTAGAGATAATTATAGAACACAAGTTGTGGAATCGGGACTGTATGATTCAGCAGATGAGAACTATTGGATTTTGCAAGATGAAATTGATGATTTAGAGGATATTTACGATACGCATAGAAATGCATACACCGATTTTTCAGCCGAATTTAGTTCTCTTTATGGCAATTCAGATAAGGACGATTTGGAAGAGCAGTTAGAAGAGGTGCTTTATAACATTCAGCTAAATGCGATTAGCTTATCTTCTTATGACCAAACCCAAGCTAATGATTTAATAAGCGCACAGCAAACGTTAGATAGTAATCAGTTGGCAGTAACTAATGCTGAAACGGTTTATAACCACACTTTAATTAGCCTTCAAGATGCTGTAGATGAAGTGGATAGCAAAATGTCTACCACATTAGATTCTATTTATGATTTATACGATGACATAGATAGCTTAACTAAAGATATTGCTGATTTGGATGATGATTATATTGATAAATATGATGATATTGCTGATTTAGAAGATGATTATAACGATGTGTTTGGCGATATTGCCGACTTGGTTAAAGAATACAATAGTATGTTTGGTGATATTGAGGATTTAGAATCTGACTATTATGATATTTTTGCTGATATTGCAGATGTTGAATATGATATTGCAGATACGTATATTGACATTGCGGATACTTATGCGGACATTGCGAGTGTTGAAGGTGATATTTTAGATGTTTATGATGACATTAAAGATACTGAAGATGATATTGCTGATTTGCGAGTTGATATTGAGGAGCTATATATTGAAATTGCAGAGCTTCAAGAGGTATTGGCTACGTCTGCAATCTATGCACATAAAGATGGTATCATTAGCTCTATAAGTGCTACTGAAGGTGCTACTTCTAACGCTGGGAGCACTCTGCTTAGCCTTGTTGATAGTTATGAAAACACTTATATTAGTGCTACTGTTTCACAAGATGATATAAACCAAGTGTTTGTAGGTCAAGATGTTAATATTGAACTTAGCGCACTGTCTGACGTTGATTATAAAGGTGTGATTGATAGCATTTACTATACAGCGTCGCCAAGTATGGGTGGAGCGGTTAATTACTATATTACGGTGAAAATTACGGATGGTGATACGACTGGAGTTTACGAAGGTATGAGCGCGTCGGTTACATTTATTACAGAGCAGTGTATAGATGTTCCTGTTGTATCTTATAGAGCGCTTAATACGGATAGAAATAGAACGTACGTTAAAGTGCAAGACCCAGTGACAGGGGAAATTACTGAGGTGGATATTGAAACGGGACTTAGCGATGGTTCTATAGTGGAAGTTATTAGCGGACTTAAAGAAGGGGATATTGTTCTTATTGAGAGTGCAGTTACAACTATGGAAACGGATAGTAGCAGTAGCAATAATAGTTCGGGGGCGAGTGATAGTGCGTCACCTGAAGGAATGGAAGGAATGAGTATGGAGGATATGATGAATAGTATGCCTATGCCTATGCCAACTGATGCACCTAGCGGTTCTAGTTCGGGTGGTCCTGGTAATAGAGGGCAATAATTAAATTAACGAGCCGTATATCTGGACTTTACGGCTTTTCTGGTAAGGAGAGAGTTATGAAAATTTCTGAAATATGGTATTTAGTAATGGTTAATGTAACGCAAAATAAATTTAAAGTGTTACTAACATCACTTGGGATAATCGTGGGGGCAGCTACAATTGTTATGGTTATTGCGATTGGGGTTGGTGGCCAAATGGATGTTGCAGACCAGTTTAAGAATTTAAATGCAGGAACTATTGAAATAGAAAGCACTTCTAGTAGTACATCATCAATGATGTCGGCAAGAGGACCAGGTGCCGCCACCATCTCGACCGCCTCGTCGAGTACACGGGCGGTTCTTAGTAACGATGATATTGAAGAGATGATGTTTTTTATAGATGGAATTGAGGAAGCAGTGTTACTAGCTACAACGTCACAGTCCGTATTTGGTGGTGACTTAGATGAGTCGACTACTGCTAGCATTGTAGGAACGAGCGAAGAATATGCGCATATTGTTAATTTGAATATGGCTATAGGGGAATTTATTACACAAGATATGGAAACAGCAGTGGAAACAACTGTTGTGCTAGGTTCTAGTTTAGCAACAACGATATTTGGTAGCGCTTCGGCGGCATATGGGAATATCGTTGCGATTGATGATAGAGCGTATACTGTAGTTGGGGTGTTATCATCGGTTAATTCGCTTGTTAATGGCGTTAACGTGGATAATGCGGCTTATGTGCCATACACTACAGCGGATAAATATTTACTATCATCAACTACGTACCCAGAAATTATTGCTGTTGCTGCTGACTTTAATGACGTTAGTACGATTATTGCAAAAATGAATGTGTTGCTTACAGAAATTCATCCTACAGGAACATTTACAATTTCGGATGCCGGAAGTGAAATGGAAGCGGCGTTAAGTTCGGCGAATACACTGTCGGTTTTACTAATTTCCGTTGCTACAATTGTGTTTATCGTTGGCGGTATCGGGATTATGAACGTTTTATTCGTTTCCGTTAAAGAGCGTACACAAGAAATTGGGGTATTAAAAGCGCTCGGTACATCTAAAATTGATATTTTATTACAGTTTTTATTTGAGGCTAACTTAATAAGCATTATCGGTGGCGTGATAGGCGTTGCGTTAAGCTATGCGCTAATGCCACTTATGGAGTATACAGGGATTAGAGCAGAGCCAACGGCTTCAGCGGCTGTTATGGCGCTATTGTTTGCAGTTGGAACTGGGACTATTTTTGGATTTTATCCAGCATACCAAGCGGCATCTCTTAGACCTATAGAGGCGCTGAATAATGATTAAAGTCGTTCTGCTTATGCAGAGCGATTTTTATTTAAGTTGGGGCTTGGGGACTTCGTCCCACACATCGGAGGCGATACTACTTAGTATTTAGTGTTTTTATTTTAATTTAAAAGGAGCAAATCATGAAAACTATTATTGAAATGAATAATATTTGCAAGTCATACCAAGTTGGGGAAGAAGAACTAAAGGTATTAAAAAACGTTTCTATAACAGTAAACGAAGGAGAGTTTGTAGCAATTTTAGGACCTTCAGGGTCTGGTAAGTCTACTTTAATGAACATTATCGGATGTATGGATGTTATGAATAGTGGAGAATATTTTTTGGAAGGCACCGTGGTACATAAGGCTAAAGAATCGCAGCTTGGGAAAATCCGTAATAAACAAATTGGGTTTATTTTTCAGCGCTATCAGCTGATTAAACGTTATACAGTTTTACAAAACGTTATGTTACCACTGCTAGCGCGCGGCCAAAGTCGTTTTCAAGCTAAGAAAGCTTGTATTGAAAAAATTAAAAGCGTTGGTTTAGACGAAAGAATTTATCACAAGCCATCTGAACTTTCGGGTGGGCAACAACAGCGTGTTGCTATCGCTAGAGCTATCGTTAGCGAGCCGAGTATTTTACTTGCCGATGAACCAACAGGAGCACTTGATTCTAATACGGGGAAAGAAGTATTAGAAATTTTTAAAAGTTTAAGTAACCAAGGGAATACTATTATTATGATTACGCATGATTTAAAGGTTGCAGAGCATGCGCATCGTATTATTCGTATTGTTGACGGATGCGTTGCAACTGAATAACTAAAATGCGTTACTGCTATTATAGAATTTAGCAGGACGCTTTTTTTTGTGCAAAAAAATTGGACCCCTTGATTTAAATATAAAACCAAAAATTTGGGCATAAAAAAAGGGCCTAAGCCCCTTTTTATCTAGGTGTAATGTTTGAAGTTATAGTAATAAGTTTAGTTGTTGCGTTGTAGTCCACACTGCAGTTAAATAATGATGCAATGTCTCTTAACCCTAGGTAGTTTGAGTTATCAATTAAATACGCCTCAACATGAGAGCCAACATTATCTAAACTGATTGTTAGCATATTTGAATTAGCAACTGTGTATTTCGTTACGTAATTGCTAAAGTCGTTATTCATATCCACGCTACCTGTATTGCTTTTAATTACGATTAATTTTGTAATTGGGTCCCAGTCAACAGAACTGCTGAATAAGTTTGCCATATTTCTTAACCCTAAGTAGTTTGAACCGTTAATGTTATAAGCTTCTAATTCCACCGATTTACCATTTATTATAATTTGTATCACATTCGACATTCCTTCTGACGAATGACTTATGTAGCCCGATATATCTGGTAATCCATCTACCACTGGGAAATGCGCCACGTCGTTGTTAGTACCATAGTCATCTGGTCCTACTGGGAAGTGTGCTACGTCGTTGTTAATTCCGTAATCTTCATCTGGTCCTACTGGGAAGTGCGCTACGTCGTTGTTAATTCCGCCGTCATCTGGTCCTACTGGAAAGTGAGTTACATCATTATTTATATCGTAGTTTTCTTCCACATATAAATCTCCTGTTTCATTATCTATATCGTAGTTTTCTTCTACATATAAATCGCCAGTCTCATTATCCATTCCATAGTCGTATTCATCTTCATCAGTAACTTCATCTTCAGTTACATCTTCATCAGTAACTTCTTCATCAGTTACATCATCGCTAACTTCTGGTGTTACAACAGCGCTGCCGCTTTCGCCTAAAATTAAAGCTTCTAATTCTTCTATGCTTAAAGCTTCTAACTGTTCCATTGTTAACTCAGTAATATCAAATGCTGCCACTGGTGCTACCGAAGTTGCTAATAATGTTGCTGCTACAAATCCCATTATGTGTTGTTTTTTAAATAATGCCATTTCTAATTCCCCTTTATTTTTTATCTATATTTAGCCTATATTAGGCTGACTAGATAATACCATAAATACTTTTATATGTCAAACTAGGCCACGTACCTATACTACAAATCAAATAAAATGTCAAGTATAAATATTTTTTAAATATTAGTTAGTAAGCGCAAATTTTTATTGACAAATATTTAGTTAGTGATGTATACTTATATCACAAATAATTTGTTTAATAAGGAGGTAACTACATGTATTTATCCGGCGCTACGGAAAAAGTAAATTATAGAGTTAAAGCTGTTAGCGGTAATGATGATATTAGAGCTTTTTTATCTACTCTTGGATGCTACGAAAATACCGAGATTGTTGTGCTTAAAAAAACACGCTCTAATTATATTATCGGTATTAACGGCGTTCGTTATGGTGTAGATATGGATATTGTAAGTGCTATTGAATTATGTGAGTAAAGGAGTTTTATTATGAAAATTGCTTTGGTAGGAAATCCAAACTGCGGAAAGACTACTCTGTTTAATGAGTTGACTGGTAAAAATGAGCATGTTGGTAACTGGGCTGGTGTTACTGTTGGTGATAAGTCTGCGCCAATTCGTTCTAAGTATGGCTATGGTGATTCTATTGTGGATTTACCGGGTACGTATTCGCTAAGCGCGTATACTGCTGATGAGGCTATTGCTATTGATATTATTAAGGCTAAGGAAGTAGACGTTATTGTTAATATTGTAGACGTTAATTCTTTAGATAAAGGATTGTTTCTTACTACTCAGCTGCTAGATTTTGATTTGCCTGTTGTAGTTGCGCTTAATAAGAAGGATTTGTTAGAGCATCAAATTATTGATATTAAAAAGCTTAGTCGCAATTTAGGGTGTGAGGTTGTTTTAATTTCAGCAGAGAAAGTGCAAGGTATTGAAGATATTTTAAATGTTGTTAAAACGGCTCAGACTAAAAATGTTTTTAAAGATATTTTAGATTTAAACTCTAGCGACAGTAGACGTTATGAAGAAATCGGCAAAGTGCTTGATGGCGTTGTGCTTGGTGCTAAACCATCTGCATATGTGGAAACTAAATCGGATAAAGCTGATAAGTTTCTTACTAATCCACTTATAGGAATTCCAGCTTTTATTTTAGTTATGACTGCGATTTTCCACTTATCAATTAATACGGTCGGCGCTTTTATTGCAGATACGTTAGTTGGCGGAATTGAAGTATTTCAAGAGTATGTAGTTGGCGTATTAGAAAATGCTGGCGCTAATGAATTTTTAACAGCTTTACTTACTGACGGCATTATAGGTGGCGTTGGAGCAGTAGTTGGATTTATTCCACTCGTTATGGTACTTATGTTTTTACTATCTTTAGTAGAACAAAGCGGATTTATGGCTAGAATTGCTTTTATTTTCGACCCTGTATTTAGAAAAATCGGATTGTCAGGTAAGTCAATTATCCCTATGATTGTTGGTTATGGCTGTGCTATTCCAGGAGTTATGGCGAGTAGAACTATTAAAGATGATTCGCAACGTAATTTAACTGCTATGTTAACACCGTTCGTTCCATGTGGAGCAAAAATTCCTATTATCGCTTTATTTGCAACTGTGTTTTTCGCAGACCAACCTTATATGTTTCCTATAGTGTACCTTGTATCATTTATGGTTATTCTTACGATTGGTTTAGTTATTAAAAAAGTTACAGGTGCGCAAAATGTTCAAAATTATTTTATTATAGAGCTTCCTACATACAACATGCCATCTATGAAACGTGCGTTTTTGCGTATGATGGATACTGGTTGGGAATTTGTAAAAAGAGCGGCTACTATTATAATCATTTGTAACACTTTGATATTTATGTTAGCGTCTTTTGATTTTGGCTTAAATATGGTGGAAGATATTGATGCATCTATGTTGGCGGCTATTGCAACTCCAATCGCATTTATCTTTTTACCACTTGGGATAGCGACATGGCAATTGGCAGCTGCTGCGATTACTGGGTTTATTGCTAAGGAAGAAGTTGTTGGTACGCTAGCTGTAGTATATGCTATGGAAGCGGCTATCAATGAGGATTTTGAAGTAATTAACGCTGTAGGACTTGGCGAAGCTATGGGAATTACAGGTATTGTTGCATTGTCTTTTATGTTCTTTAACTTATTTACACCACCTTGCTTTGCAGCTTTAGGAGCGATGAAAGCTGAGATGGATAGCCCAAAACATTTTAGAATGGCGGTTTTAACGCAGTTTTATGTAGGTTATATTGTGTCTATGTTAATTTATCAAGTAGGTTCAATTGCTATTTATGGCACTGTAGGCGAAGGTTTTGTTGCAGCAGTTATTATATTAGTTGCTAGCATAGCTGTGTTTGCTAAAAAGGTTAGAACGGCAAAACAAGTTCATAATGTTAAACCACATGTAGTTATGAATTAAGCTTATGGTTGATATTATATTAGTAATTATAATTATAAGCATTTTAGCATTAGCTGCTCGGCCGTTAATTAAGTTTAAAAAATCAGGTAATCCTGGATGTTACGGCTGTTCTAAAAGCTGTGATAAGAAAAAAAATTGTGATAAATAATAATTTATGTTCATAATATAGACAGAAGGGGTAGCTTAGCTAAGCACGACTATCATTTCTGCAATTACGCTAAACACTAGATTCCTTCTAGTGTTTTTTTTTACATATTTGGAGGGATTTAGGATAGCATAGTTATGTATGATAATTTTTTTTAAACTATAAATTTTATGAGGTGGAACATGGAACGTACAGATTTATATGATGAGTATTGCATTGATTACAACCAAAATTTTTACACTTATACTAAAGCAGAGTTAGACGCGATGAAAAGTAAATTAACGGCAGATGAGCTTAAGCATATGGAGCAAATGGTGGACGAGATTTTCACATATCCACAGCAGTCAGTAACTTTTAATAGACCTGACTTTGTAAGTCATTTAAATAAACATCAGTATTTTAGTTTATCATCATATTTTTATCCTGTTGAAGGCGATGCTTCGCAAGCGTGGGTAAGAAGAGATGGCGAAGTTAATCCAGAATCGATTGCGTATGCAAAAAGAGGGTTACGAAAAACTTCTATGGTTATTAGTTTAGCATCTATGATGTATTATTTTACGGGACAAGAAAAGTATTCGCAGTTATTGGAAAAGCATATACGTTCGTTTTTCTTAGACCCACAAACTAGAATGTTACCTAATTTAAATCATGCCCAAATGATTATAAACCATCCAGTTCATAAGGACGGAAGAGGCGGCGGAATTATTGATTTTGCTTCTAATATGGGTTATGGATTTGTTATGTTAAAGCATTTGTATGATGCGGGTATGTTAGCTGAGGATATTTATGAGCCGTTAAAAGAGTGGACGAATGAGTTGTTACAATGGTTAAGCGTAAGTCCTGTGGCAGCGAAAGAACAAGCGTCGTTAAATAACCATGGAACGATATATACGTTAATGGTGGCGCAATTACATTTCTTTGTAGGAGATTTGGATGCGCATAAGAAGGCTTTGTTGTTAGAGATTAACTTGCGATTAGCTCAAATTAATCCAGATGGCAGTATGCCAAGAGAGCTTGGTAGAACTAGAGGATTAGCTTATTCTACTATGAATTTAAAATCGTATATTGATACGTATAAAATTTTGGGCGAAGATTTTGCGCGTAAACCTCAGTTGCGCCAAGCTTTTGAATTTTTGTTGCCTGTGCTTAAAAACGATATTTCTATTACGGATTTAAAATATAGCCATAATGGTGTGCTGAAATCTTCTGAGCAAATGGATGGAACTTATCCTGAGTACTATAAATTGTATTTAAAACATGTTGGTAAGGATTTCGATATCGACTTAAATGTTATTTCGGATGCTGACGTTCATTATAGATATTTATTTGTATAACTCACCGTGTCAGTTCTTAAAAGGTGCTCTACAACTGAAAAGATAAAGCATAAAAAGAAAGAGGGTCATGAAATACGGCCCTCTTTCTTTTGTATTAATTATTCTTCTAGCAAAATAGTTAGTCCATCTATTATAATGCCTTTGATATTTTCTGTATCAATAGTGCTTATCTCAAATAGGTTAGGTTCTTCAATTTCAAGCATTTCATTATGATACACATACATAGACATATTATCTATTCGGAATTGTGTTGTTCCAGAATTGTTGCCATAAACCCCACTACGCTGGTTAAGTTCTTGAATTGTATCGTCTTGATATATCACCTCGAACGTATTGACACTAGGTTGTGTGAAATAATAGTTCTCGTCTTCTTCATCTACACTTTCATAGCTAATTTCTAATGTTGCCCCAAGAGTGGATAGAGTTATTTCATTTACTACAAATTCTATTCCAGTATAAATATCTACAAGTTCCAAATTTGGTGTTAAAGTATATGATGTAGATATATCCTCAGGCAGGTCAACAGTTAGCGCAAAGTTATCTTCTAGCAAAAGTTCATAATCTGCACGTTCTATCATAAATTGGTAGTTCTGAAGATTATCTTCATCAATGATAAGTCTTAATTTCATATCCGCAATCGTTTCTTCGTCCATCATTTCAAAATTATAATATTCCACATAATCAAAGTCGTTTGTATAAAAATAAGCAGATACAATAGTAGTGCCATCTTCTAAGACAGCAGACTGGTGATGACCAGCATATATTTCTGTTTGTGTATCTATATCTTTAAAACTTGTGTAAAACCTAGGGTTTTCTACTAATACGTTAGTATCCCATCCATATATAACATTAAGTGAATGGCTATCGGTTTGTGGGTCTTCTATGATTTGGACACGGTATATCTTGAAAGTGTCTATCTCATCTATAGCGTAGTCTAGTGAATTAACTGTTGGGTCTGCAAACTGTGATAAATCAGTAATTACTTCCCACTGTGCTGATTGTTCTAATAACTGTTCAAAGTTAGCAGTGGTTGCATAATTATATTGTTTATAGTGACCAAACTCATCTAGTGCTATAAAAACCTTGTTATTATCCTCTATATCTGTTTTGCCAGAATATTCAAAGGCTATGCCAAGTTGTGTGCCTTTTGACCAAGATGTGCTAGATGTATGGCCACCTACTAAAATAGCTAACTGGGTGCTATCTTCTGTGTCTTCATCATATATAAACTCTTGCATAAACTCCGTTTGTTGTTCGTCATTAGCTAAAATATGTAAGCTAAAATTCCTAAAGTATTTATAACTGTTTTCATAATCCTCGTCTAAATCATCGTCTAAAATAGAGTTGACTAGTATACTACCAGCTACATCATGGCCAGACCTAATTAAATCGTAAAGCGTGATGCTTATACCGTTGTATTCGATAGTTTCACCAATAGCAATAGATAAATCGACTCTATCTATAGTTTCATACATATATGCACCGGAACTGGAACTAAAAAAGCTAGTATCACCTGCTGTACTTGTATCTAGTAAAGGCGTAACTACCTCGTCCTCAGCTTGTACAACGCTTTCGCTAGTTATTTCCGATGCATATATCGAACTTGCACCCATTGCAGTAAGGGCAGTCAATATCATTAATTTTTTTACCAATTTATTCATCTTAAAATCCTCCTTGTATGACAACTATTATAAAATGACGCTAAAAATACATTAATAGATAACTCGTCAATCATTGTGTCAATCGTTCTGCATTCAATATAAAGTATATTCATTGTAAGGGAATTATATGATATAGATATTATTGACAACTTAATGTAGTTTGCTATATAGTATGCTTATAAGGAGTTGATATTATGAAAAACAAGAAAACCCTAATACTAATGGCGATAGTAGTATTAGGGTTATTTATTTATGAGCCACAATTGGTGCGAGTAGTTGTGACAGTTGCTATTATAATTGCTATAGCAAGGAGCTTGTCAAAACGAGTTAAAAAATATAAAAATTTTAGTATCGATATGGCAACTATCGATATTATGGATGGATATGAATTTGAGCATGTTGTATGTAAGCTATTTGAAAAGCAGCATTATAAAAGTTATGTGACTAAAGCGAGTGGCGATTTTGGAGCGGATGTTATTGCGCAAAAAAAAGGTGAAAAAGTGGTGGTGCAAGTTAAGCGGTATAGTAAAAATGTGGGAATTAGAGCTGTGCAAGAAGTACATGCGGCGAAGTCTTATTATCATGGGACGAAAGCTGTAGTTGTAACGAATTCTCATTTTACCGTAAATGCAAAGAAGTTAGCCCACAGTTGTAATGTGCAGTTGGTCGATAGGGAACAATTAATTAGATGGCTAAAAAGTTAAGCTTTGTTTTGCAAATCCTTTATAGCCAATTATGTAGTGCGTTATTTATAGTTTTTTTACTCAAGTACAAGTAAAAGGCATTGTTTTTGCATAAAATAAGCTTAGGAAAGGATGATAACTATGAGATTATTAGATAAAGCAGTAACGAGGTTAATGGTTTTAAATCGCTTGATTGTAACTGGCATAGTAGCGCTGCTACAAATCGCCTTATTTTGTTTTATATTCTTAAGATTTATTGAAGTATCAGCATTTGTAACAATTGCGCTTGATATGTTGTCGCTAATGTTTATTATTTGGTTAGCAGGTAACGAAGAACCTTCTTCTTATAGAATTAGCTGGATAATCGTCATTATGGCATTACCGCTGATGGGCGCATTGTTATTTTTACTATGGGGTGAGAAAAAGGCATCTAAGTCACTTAAAGATAAAATTGATAAATCGGTTGCAGAGATTGTTCCTTTATTAGAAAAGGATAAACAAATTGAGGGACTATTTAAGCAAGATGATTATAGAGCGTACACTTCTTCTAGATATTTGCGCAATGTTACACATTATCCAGTGTTTAACAATACTACGACTAAGTATTATTCGTTGGGGGAATATTGTTTTGATGATATGTTGGAGGAGCTTGCAAAAGCAGAGCACTTTATATTTATGGAATATTTTATTATTGAAGAAGGCGAGATGTGGGGTAAAATTCTGGAGATTTTAGTTAAGAAAGCAAAAATCGGCGTTAAAATTAGAATTATGTATGATGACATGGGGTGTCTTACTACTTTAACGTGGGCATATAGAAAATTTTTAGAGGAAATGCATGAGAATATAAAATGCGTTGTGTTTAATAGAGTTAATCCTGCTGTTGCGCTTAAGATGAACAACCGTGACCACCGAAAAATTTTAGTTATCGATGGAAAGGTTGGATTTACGGGCGGAATTAATATTGCCGATGAGTATATTAACCAGAAGGTTAAGTATGGGCATTGGAAAGATACTGCTGTTAGGATTGAAGGACCGGCAGTTTGGGGAATGACATGTTTGTTTTTAGAAATTTGGAATGCGTTTAGCGATGAGTATCTTAACCCAAATATGTATAAATTTAAATCGTTTGATATTCAAACTAAAGGCTTTGTTCAGCCATTTGGTGACAATCCGCTTAATAAGGAAGCTGTGGGCCAAAATGTATATATTGATATGATTAACCAAGCGAATGAGAGCATTTTTATTATGACTCCGTATTTGATACTGGATGACATTACTAGAAATGCAATTATTTTAGCCGCGTATAGAGGAGTGGATGTAAATATTCTAACGCCAGGAATTCCGGATAAAAAGCCGGTGTTTAGAATTACGCGTAGCAATTATGTGTCGCTGATTAAAGTCGGCGTTAAAGTATTTGAGTATACTGAAGGGTTTTTGCATGCTAAGTCTATTGTGGTGGACCAGACTATTGGTATGATTGGTACTATCAATTTGGATTATCGTAGTATGTATATTAATTTTGAGTGCGGCGTTTATATGTATAACACTGATGCGGTAACGGATTTGTATGCGGATACTATTGATACGATTGCGCATAGTACGCAAATCAGTTTGGAGGATTTGCATCTTAATCTGTGGGAAAAAGGTAAGAATGCAATTTTAAGGATTTTCGCTCCTTTAATGTAGACGTAAGTCAACAACATCTTAAACAAAATATTAAACAAAAAAAGGACTGCGTTTTAAGCAGTCCCTTTGTTTTTACTACGATGACTTACTATGACAACGAATGTACAAATAAGCCACTTCTAAGCTTAGGTTCAAACCACGTAGATTTAGGTGGCATAACGTAGCCATTATCTGCAACTTCAAGTAACTCATCCATAGATGGCGCAAATAACGAAAACGCTACTTTAAACTCACCGCTATCTACCTTATCCATAAGTCCTTCCAAGCCACGAATGCCGCCCACAAAATCAATTCGCTTGTCAGTACGTGGGTCGTTAATCCCTAACACTGGTGCTAGCAGGCTGTTTTGCAACACCGACACATCTAATTTGCCTATTATATCATCTGGGATAACTTGTGGTTTAGCTTTTAACACATACCAATTAGTATCCAGATACATACCGTATTCATATTTATTCGCTGGTCTATAAGCCTTATTACCTGCGCTTTGTTCTAGCGTAAAGTTCTCTTCAATTTTATCAAAAAATTCTTGTGGCGATAATCCATTTAAATCCGTTACAACTCGGTTGTAATCATAAATTTTAAGTTGCGTATGAGGGAATAGCACCGATAAATAAAAATTAAATTCCTCTTCGCCACTATAATCGCCCGCTTTTTCGCGTCGCATATTTGCTACTCTAATTGCACTTGCATTACGATGATGTCCATCTGCGATATATAAGCATTCCACTCCTTTAAACAGTCTTACCAAACTGTTACAAACGTCATTATCATCTATAACCCACACTGTGTGTGATACGCCGTCTTCAGTTTTAAAATCATATTCCGGCGTATTCTTTTTTATATAATCGTTAATCACATGGTCAATTTCCGCTTGGGTTTTATAAGTTAAAAACACTGGGCTAGTGTTTGCATTACAATAATCAATATGATTAACTCTATCGTCCTCTTTTTCAGGGCGCGTAAATTCATGCTTTTTAATTTTATTTTCGCTAGCCTCATCTACGCTAGTGCAGCATACAATTCCTAGCTGTGAAGTGTTCGCATCTGCTAGTTTGTAAATATATAAGTGCTCTGTTTCATCTTGAATTAACACTTGCTCTTTTAGCATCTTTTTTAAATTATCGCAAGCTTGCTGATACACTTGTGGCGAATGAACATCTACACCTTCTGGCATACTTACTTCGCTTCTATCTACATGCAAATATGAATACGGATTTCCTTCTACCATCTTACGCGCTTCTTTTTCATTCATGACATCATATGGATGAGACGCAACTTTGCTTGCTAAATCTGTATTTGGTCGAATTGCTTTAAACGGTTTTACTATAGACATACTTTTACCTCACTTCGTTCGCTTTTTTCAATAAAATAGCTGTACTGTCACATTGTGACGTGACTATACAGCTTTTAAATTAAATTAGTCTTACTTTAATCATACCCACAATATCTTCTAATAACGGTAACAACTCATCTTCCTTACCGTCAATAGAGTCTAAATCTACTATGGTGTATGCTATATCACCACGAGACTTGTTCACCATATTATCTATGTTCAAGTTCTCATCTGCAAATACGGTTGTGATTGCTCTTACCATATTAGGGATGTTTTTGTGGATTAGTGTAATTCTTATTTTCCCTGTGTATGGCGAATCACAGTTAGGGAAATTTACTGAGTTTCTAATTACTCCATATTTAAGAAAGTCTTGCAGCTGCATTACTGCCATTTCTGCACAGTTTTCTTCACTTTCTGGCGTTGATGCTCCCAGGTGTGGTATTGCTATTACGTTGTCTAATCCTATCACATCTTCATTAGGAAAATCCGTTACGTATTTTGCAATTGTACCGTCGCTTAGTGCATCCTTTAATGCTTGTGTTTCCACTAGCTCTGCTCTTGAGAAGTTCATTAGGCGACATCCTGGCTTTAGCTTTACCATCATTTCTTTATTAAACATATTTTTTGTATCAGGCGTAAAAGGAACATGAATACTAATGTAATCGCAAGTTGTAATTATGTCATCTAGATTAGTTGCAAGCTTTACACCCGTTGAAATGTTCCATGCTGATTGAACTGAAAGATATGGGTCATAGCCTAAAACTTCCATCCCAAGCGACACAGCAGCATTTGCGATTAAAACACCAATGGCTCCAAGGCCAATTACACCTAGTCTTTTACCTATTAATTCCGGTCCTACAAATTGTTTTTTTCCTGTTTCCACTAACTCTTCTATATCGTCTTTACCTTTTAACGTTTTTGTCCATTCTATGCTTTCCACTATTTTTCTAGAGCCTAGTAACATGCTAGCGATTGCAAGTTCTTTAACTGCATTTGCATTTGCTCCTGGTGTGTTAAATACCACTATTCCATTTGCAGTACATTTATCCACAGGAATGTTATTCGTGCCAGCACCAGCTCTTGCTACAGCTAGCAACTCTGGGTTTAGCGTGTGGTTGTGCATGTTAGTGCTTCTAATTAAAATAGCGTCAGCTTCTTGCATATCAGAAGCTAAAACAAAATCATTAGTAAATTTATCAGTTCCTTTTTTTGAAATCTCGTTAAGAGTTAAAATATTCATAAAGACCTCCTAAAAAAATGGTGTATAAGAACGAAAAGAGCTATTGCAAACAGAGCTTAAATAAAACCCAGTTTTAGGGAAATCTGCCAAAGTGCAAACTCCTCCGATAAGTGCTGAGCTATGATTAAGTGGACTTAAAGATATAGTATACATAACAATTACCTCCTGCATATTATTGTGTTCGTTGTTACTTATGAGTAATTTCAAATTTACCCATTAGCTCTACAAGTGCTTTAACACCTTCTATCGGCATCGCATTATATATTGATGCCCTCATACCGCCCACGCTTCTATGCCCTTTTAAGTTTGCAAATCCACTCGCTGATGCTTGCTTTAAAAACTCGGCATTTAGTTCATCGGTTGGTAATACAAAAGGTATGTTCATTAATGAACGGTCTTTCTTTACAACGGTACCTTTAAATAATTGGCTATTATCTAGGAAATCATACAATACCGCTGCTTTTTCTTCATTTAATTTTTGCATCTCACCTACTCCACCTAGTTGTTTTACCCAGTCAAATACTAAGCCTGCAAAGTATATTGCATATGTTGGTGGTGTGTTATATAGCGAACGCTCTTTTTCATGCGTGCTATATTGCAACATAGTCGGTGTGATGTCCATATGATTACCTATTAAGCTTTTATGGACGATGACTATTGTTACTCCGGCTTGGCCTAGGTTCTTCTGCGCGCCTGCAAATACTAAACCGAATTTTTTTATATCATATGCTTCGCCTAGTATGTTAGAACTCATGTCGCCAACTAACGGTACGCCTGGTATATTAGGCAAATTCTCATTTGGGATGTGTGTACCATAAATAGTGTTGTTAAGCGTAAGATAAGTGTAATCCACCTCTGTATTAAATATATCTTCATTTAAGTCAGGAATATAATTAAACATTGCATCTTCTGAAGAAGCTACAACATTAGCTACGCCATAACGAGAAGCTTCGCTAATTGCCTTTTTACTCCATTGTCCAGTGTTTACGAAGTCAGCAGCGTGATAGCTTCTCATAAGGTTAAGTGGAGCCATAGCAAATTGTAAACTAGCTCCACCTTGCAAAAATAACACAGCATATTCGCTAGGAATGTCCATAAGCTCGCGAAGAGTATCTTCAGCACCAAAAATTATCTCTTCAAAATCTTTAGAGCGGTGGCTCATTTCCATTACTGACATGCCGCAGTCTTTATAGCAAACTAGTTCCTTTTGCGCCTTTTGTAACACTTCTAACGGAAGCATGCTAGGCCCAGCTGAAAAGTTATAAATTCTATCCATTAAAAAACCTCCTAGAAAAATAATAGACACTGTTAACTTAAGCCCCCTCTAGATGGGGAGCTTTATATTAAATTTACAGCTCCAAATAATAATGACACATACCAATGAAGATATTATACCATAATACATTTTTAATGCAAATTCTATGAATACACACTTTTTTATTAAAATAAGTACTTTTGCAACAAAACTTTGCGGACTTACTTCTAATAAATATCCCTAAGTCTATCCATACCCAGTTACTATGTACATCTTTTGGCTAATATATACAAATTTAGTTAAAAAATATACAAAAATTAGTTATTTATGGATTGCGTATTCATTATACAACATTTATTTACATCAATTGTACAAATATAAAGAAAATGGTCGTAGCTACGTACTAGCTTTAGTTACGGGCGCTACAATCATTAAATGGTGTGTGATGTATTTAACACTTAAAATTTAGCACATAAATGTCCATTTTTACATAAATTATATTATAAGGATAATAAGGGGGGATAGACATGCTAGCAGCGTTAATTACAATGTTTTGCATAGCATTCTTTGTTTGTAACGTACTTTTTTTATCGTACCTAGACCGCATTATGGTACTTAACAAAAGCCGAAAAATTATAGTAGCAATATCTTTAATAAACACCTTACTTGGTGCAGGGATGGAATTTGCCACCGATGAGCCATTTATAACTACTTATCTTATAGTTACTTTAATCTACTTAATAGAAATTATAATATTTTTTGATGAAACGATTTTAGTAAAAATCGCATTTGGGCTTATGATTCCAATCCACCTAATAGCCGTCACATTAATAGTAGCAACGCTACTCGCACTTTCATTACAGGGGGATTTATCAGTTATAGTTCACGACCCATATTTACTTTTTTCTGTAATGATACTAACGAGTATTTTTCTATCTCTATTTATTCAAGTCATGTCGCAAATGATGAGCCTTAGGTATTGCTTAATATTAAAAGGAGATAATAAGATGCTTAAGTTATTTGTATTTATTGAGATTGTTATTATAAGCGATTTGCTAATAAACTCACTGATATACGATATACCAAATATGTTTAATCTGTTTATGGGAGTCTCTCTTATACTATCTTGCATTACAAAGTTGATTTTGTTTTATGCAGGAATTTTTATGGTGATAGGAGTTGATGTTGTTGCAGAACATAAAGTTAAAACTTCAAGTAAATTAGTAAACAGTATGTATCAGAAAATGTGTTTAGATAATTCGGAATGTGTTATGGAAGTGGATTGTATAACAGGCCGGCTACTTAATCATACAATTTCTGGTGAGGTTCAACCGAAGTTAATAGGTACGTACTATGAAAAGTTTATTAAAGATATGATGATAGCGGACATTCATGCTGACGATATAAAAATAGTGGGAGATAAATCTGAATTAAGCTATATGAGAAGTGATTTAGATAATGGTCAAAAGCAGTATGAATACGAGTATAGAAAGCTGGATTTAAACGGCGAATATTATTATTGTAGAGCTACCGTTAATGTAGCAAAAGGTGATGATAATATTAGCGCTATTGTAAAAGTTAGAAATGTGCAGGCGGAGAAGGATTTGTTAGTTAAATCTGAAATCGACCAACTTTCGGGACTGTATAATAAGAAAACTACAGAAATGATGATTACTAGATCGCTCCAGACTACTGATAATGGCGTATTGTTTATGATTGATATAGACAATTTTAAATCTATAAATGATAAGTTTGGGCATGATAAGGGAGATGAAGTTATAGTAGATGTGGCAAGTAAGATTAAGAAGGTATTTAGAGATAATGATATAGTAGGCCGAGTCGGCGGCGATGAGTTTATGGTTTTTATTACAGGCAATGCAAATGTTATACAAAAGGCAGAACAGTTATGCAGCAGCATAAAATGTACGTATCATGTGGAAGATGTGGAAGTGACTATATCCGCAAGTATAGGCATAGCATATTCCGAAGCAGGAATAACGTTTAATAGACTATATAAACTTGCAGATACAGCACTATATGGTTCCAAACGAAAAGGTAAAGACACTTACACTATGTGCGACTCATACTCTTGCACATAATTAGTTCTTTGACAACTACTTTTTGTAAACGATTTTAGCAAGCTCCTCAGCTGGTTTTTTAATAACACTAAAGTCAGCTGGGAGATTAGCAAGCTCTAGCAAGTTAGCGTAGTGCTTGTCAAAGTTAAAATATTCATTTACAACATCAATTACAGCAGTTTTAAACTGAGCTGCACTAACTCCAGGCATTTGCTTTTTAAATGTGTGCAACGTAACATGCGCTAAATATTCATGCCTAATCTCAAAGAAGTCTAAATTAAGTTTAAGTTTATTAGCAAGCGCTGGATTTAAAATTTTCTCCAAGTAAAACCACTGCTGTAACATCGGTGTTTTTATAGCTTGCTCTAAATTTTCTTGTACATATTTAAGATATTTATTAGCCATATCACCAAACTCAATTATATGGTTTGTGTCGCCACCATCATTGTATTCGATTTTAAAACCATACTCCTCAATTTCGTCTACAGTGATGGACTTCGGATGTTGCTCCAAAAAAGGTTCCTCATATAGCATTAAATCGATTTCAAGAGAATCACTAAGTTTAATCTTGCTGTAATAAATGTGGTCCGGATTAGTGATTGCAGGATAAAGCTCTGGTAAAACGCGCCCAATATCGATGATTACACCGGAGTTAATAGGCTTATTGTTAGCAGGTTTGTTGTTACTTTTATCTTCTGGCAAGTTAGTTGGTTTTACATTGTTTAATCTCATAATATCCACCTTTCAATGATAAATTTGTCCTCTATATTATATTACTATATTGGCAAGAAAATTACAAACTTACTCCACACCTTGACATTTTACTTAAAAGTTATTACTATTTTAAGTAGATGGCTTGTTGGGTAATATTACGTCACTAAATCCTTTTTTTTGCTCTGGAAGTCAACGAGTTATTCAACAACGCCGTCTATTTATATCTATTTATATCTATGAACGAAAGGAAATATAAAATGAACATAATATCAATAAGAGACATTTACCAAAATGTGGCGGCTTACATCAATCAAGAAGTGGAAATCGCAGGTTGGATAAGAAGTGTTAGAGATTCTAAAACTTTTGGATTTATTGACCTTAACGATGGCACATATCTAAATGGAATTCAAGTGGTGTTTGACGATGCTATAGAAAATTTTAAAGAAATTTCTAAACTTGGTGTTGGCGCATCTATTATAGCAAAAGGGGTTTTAATACCAACGCCAGACCAAAAGCAATCGTTTGAGCTTAAGGCTTCTGTTGTTAGTATTGAAGGAGAAAGTGTGCCAGACTATCCACTGCAAAAGAAGAGACATACATTTGAATACCTAAGAGAAATTGCATATTTAAGACCTAGAACTAACACATTTGCGGCTGTTTTTAGAGTACGCTCATTAGCATCATATGCTATTCATAGCTTCTTCCAAGATAGAAGTTTTGTCAATGTCCATACTCCAGTGATTACAACTAGCGACTGTGAAGGAGCAGGAGAATTATTTAGAGTAACGACGCTAGACCCAGCAGTTGCGGAAAAGAGCGGAGAAGACTTCTTTGGTAAAATGGCATATTTAACAGTAAGTGGGCAGTTATCAGCAGAAGTATTTGCATTAGCGTTTAGAGATGTATATACTTTTGGGCCAACATTTAGAGCTGAAAATTCTAATACGCCAAGACATGCAGCGGAGTTTTGGATGATAGAGCCAGAGATAGCATTTGCTGACCTTGAGGATTGTATGAAACTTGCAGAAGATATGCTTAAGTATGTAATATGGGCTATATTAGAAAATGCTAGTTCGGAAGTTGAGTTTTTTGATGAGTTTGTAGAAAAAGGAATTAAAAAGCGTCTTAGAGATGCTCTTAGTTCTGAGTTTGCAAAAGTGACTTATACTGCTGCAATTGAGATTTTGCAAAACTGCGGTAAAGACTTTGAGTATCCTGTTAGCTGGGGATGTGATTTACAGACGGAACATGAGCGTTATCTTAGCGAAGTACATTTCCAAAAGCCAGTGTTTATCATTAACTACCCTAAAGAGATTAAGGCATTTTATATGCGCTTAAATGATGATGATAAAACTGTGGCGGCAATGGATTTAATTGTGCCAGGAATTGGAGAGCTAATTGGCGGAAGTCAACGTGAAGAAAGATTAGATATTCTTAGCCAAAGGATAGATGAAGCAGGACTTAACCAAGAGGATTATTGGTGGTATTTAAATTTACGTAAGTTTGGTGGCACGCGTCATTCTGGTTATGGACTTGGATTTGAAAGATTGATTATGTATTTAACAGGAATGACTAACATTAGAGACGTTATACCATTCCCAAGAACTCCAGGTAATGCTGAATTTTAGGGTTAACAAAAAAAAGAAGGCCGTTTTATAGCCTTCTTTTTTTTATGCTACAACATAACACGTAGCCGATTTATAGCCTTATTTTTTTAATCTACAATTTCACTCTACAACCCGTAGCTGATTTATACGTTCCACGAAATCTTCATAACCAACCATATACTGTTCATAAACAGGTTTTACAGTTTCAGCAAAAGCATCCCTATCTTCAAGCTCTATAATATCAACGCCTAATCTAACTAACTCAGCAATAGCGACTGCTTCAAGCTCCGAATAAAGCTCTCGCTGATAAGGCACCGAATCTAAAGCAGCTTGCCTAATTAAAAGTTGGTCTTCTTCACTAAGCTGATCAAAAACCACTTTACTACACATTAAAAGGTCAGGCAGAGTAGTGTGACCAGATAAGCTAATGTAAGGAGCAACATCATAATGCGCCGACTGCACATAGCTAGAGAAGTTATTGCCAGCAGCATCCACAAGGCCAATTCTAATGGAATTGTGAACATCACCAAACGCAAGTGGAACTGCAACGGCACCAAGCGCGGTTACAGTATCTACCATTAACTGATTATACGGTATTCTCATTTTCATACCTTTTAAATCATCAATAGACTCTATAGGAACATTAGCGTAAAAGTGTCTGTAACCAGCCTCATAAATTGCAAGACCTATAAAACCGTTATCTTCTAACATTTCAAGCATCTCTACACCTATTTCAGAATCTATCACTCTATGCAGATGCTGCTCATCATCATATAAAAAGCCCATTTGAAGCAAATTAAGCGATGGCTCATATTCAGACATATTTGCAATGTTAACTCTAGCCATATCTATACCGCCAAACTCTAGTTGGTCAACATATGCAGTTTCATCTCCTCCTAAAACGCCATTAGCATAAATATCTATTTGAATGCGACCTTCTGAACGCTCATTAACTAGCCTAGCAAACTCAACTGCACCAGCAGCGGCTGGATAATCGCTAGTCATAGTATCCGCAAGTCGCATATGAATTACTTCTACCGGTTCTTCTTCAATAACCTCTTCATAACCACAGCCAACAAATAATAAGCAACTAGCTAACAACCAAAATTTTTTCATACATTATCACCTCCTTGATTACTATCTTCCTTATTATTATCTTCCTTATTATTATCACCTAAACCTTCAACCAAATGGCAAATTTCAAAATTGCTAAATCCGTCAATATTATCAAACCCTATTGTAGTCAAAGTACAATTAGGCTCATGCTTACTATTTAAAAACTGCTCTTGCGCAAGTCTACTAAGCTGACGCTCAACTTGTTGTCTATCGCGCTTTAAATCATGTTTCATTGCGTTAAATGTTACAGTTAAATGGCCTAGCTCATCCTCATTTTCAATCGGCAAATCCTCAAAGTCATAATCTCCAGCGCCAATCTTCTTCGCAGCTTCAACTAACATACGAATAGGCTTTGTAATCCATTCTGCAAAAGTAAAAGTTAAAATCAGATAAGCTATAGCAGAAACGGTAACAAACGTATTGATATAAGTTATTGTCTTAGTAGACTGTTGTTCCACTACGTTAATCTCCTCAGTTAATGTAACCATTAGAAAATTGATATACTCATTAAAATAGCCAGTAATATATTCAAAGATTTTATTAGCTGTAGCGTAATTATCAATATAGTTAATATACCCCGTATCTTGCATCATAACATCGTATAACTGAAACAAAGAATTAACCGAGTTGTTAATGGCGTTAATTAAATGGATTTCATTTGACTGATGAGTAACTAGCTCGAGTTGCTCCATATTGTTAATAGTAACTAAACTCTTCTGCTTATAAGCTAACAACGCTTCTTCATCACCTGTATTTAAATAATTCTTCATCTTTGCATCCGTCTCGGATAGTAAACTAAAAACCTCCCAAACACTTTTGTAAACCTGCTGAGCCTGTTGGTTAATCTGCACCACATTTTGCATATGTACGCTATAATACCAACTGGAAATAACGCTAACTAAAACGAATATCGAAAATGCTAATATTAGTTTAACTTTAATTGAACAATTTAATAAGAACCTCATAAAATCCTCCTCTCATAAACATGAATTTGGCTTATGTTGCGAGCCAGCGACATTGTTGAATTTGCATTAAACAAAGCCCTCTATTTATATTTTATATCATCTTTTATATTTTGGCAATCATATTGTATTTGGTGGAATTATATGCTATTATAAATAAAAAAGGAGGGGATTTTTTTTATGACTTTTAAACAGCTGGAGTACCTAGAATATATAAGTAGCCACTATAATAGTTACGAGCTAGCCACAGCGACACAAATAATGTACACGTTAGAACAGACCGAAAAAGCTGTAGGGAAATTATATTTAGATTTTAATGAACTAGACGTTATTGAGTTAATAAACAATGAGTTTATGAATTACGAAACATCAAATACGGTAGGTATACGCTCTCATGCACGTCATATTAACTATTACTTAACGGATTTATTACATTTTTCGGGGCTTAGCGTACAAGTAAGACAAGTTATCAATCATACAGCAAAGCACTGTGAGCAGAAGTTAAAAGATATAATTATGTCGCAAGTTATAGATAGAGATATAATGGATGAGTTTATTGACAAGCATGCAGAGCAGTTTGATGTAGCGCAAATCCAAACGATTAGCAGAAACAATATACATTTTTATACCGATGAGTTTATGTATCATATAGCGCAATGGGAGTTGTTTGCTAATGCAAAGTTACAAGACCAACCGTTGCAGCATATAACGCATTTTTTAAAATACTTAGCATGGAATATGTACGCAACAACACAATCACCAACTATACTAACGAGCCACTTCGACTTTTTAAAAGCGATTGACTGCACAAGAGCGTATATTGGGTTTTTGAAGAATAAGGGGCTGACGATACAAAAAGGGGCAAAGTACTTATATGATTTAGAGTATCCCGAAAAGTGGAGATTGTATCGCGAGTTAGTTAAGGGCGAACCTGTTACTACGCATGATATTTATGGTCAAACGATTAAGATTAATTATCACCAAGAATATTTTAACCACTTACTTGATACCGGCCAAGATGAGTTATATGAATGTTCTAAAAGAATCGTCATGGCGCTGGTGCCAAAGCATCAGGTGTGTAACCGTCATTCGTATTACTTTACTCAGCAGATGTTAAAAAACTGTATTCCGCAATATAGGCCGCAGTATTACCCTTCTAAGCAACGGTTTAGAATGATTACGTATTCCACTACTGATATTTTAACTTTATACCATCACTATGGCATAGTTAATGGCTATTTTCCATATTTGTCAATTGATACGTTAGTTACACCATCACAAACGGATTAGGCAAAAAAAAGAGGACCGCATAAAGCGGTCCTTTTCTAATTCATTTATAATCATAGTATAACCATAAATAACTTTCTTATACACATAATACGAAAAATTTTTAAAAAAATTTTTGCACGCAATTTAGATGTATAATTTTATTCGCGCATAGCGCTTAAAGCAGATAGTTTCATAGCTCTCTTTGCAGGGAAATAGCCTGAAATTAAACCGATAAAAGTGGAAAATAAAAACGAAGCACTAGCAAGCCATATTGGGATTACAGAAATTTTACCACTAGCAGTACCCATCATACCAGCCATTATAGGACCGCCGATGATATTAAGCCCCCATGAAATTAAATACGAGATTACTACACCAGCAAATCCGCCTAACGCGCCAATCATTAATGCTTCAATTAAAAACATCTTCTGAATATCCGTAATTCGCGCTCCTATAACTTTCATTATTCCAATTTCGCGAGTACGCTCATAAGTTGCCATCATCATTGTATTAGTAATACCAATAGCAGCTACAAATAACGCAATGGCACCAATTCCACCTAAAAACATTTGGATTACTCTAGACATAGTTTGCATTTCATTTAAATAATCCATTGAGCTATACGCACTAAGGCCCATATCAATAATTGTTTGCTGAATGCTAGTTACATCATTTTCATCCGCTACTTTTACATATACTCGATTATAAGTCCCTTCGTTAGTTGCATAATACTCATCATACTGCTCATCACCATAAAGATTGCGCAAATACTGATTTTGCGTATCGTATAGCTGCTTCCATAAGTCGACTGGGATAAAAGCACTATACATTGTGTTATAATCAGTAGTCGGAGTAATTCCTGCTAGCGACACTTCATATCCATCTGAAAAATTAAAATGAGTTCCATCAACATAGTTTTCGTCCATTAAATTTTTCGTTTCCCAATCATAACTTCCGATTAGTATTTCCATCTTCTCTCCAATGTCAATATCAAGATCAGTTGCATTCTCCCAGTCATAATCTTTACCAACGCGAACAAATTCCCTTAATATACCGCCCCCTAACACTATTGAATTTTTTTCTCCGTCTTTTAAACTACTCCCTTCGGCCATGTTAGTATAACCAAGTAGCTCCATCTCTTGTTGCGACATACCCACAAGCTGTGTAGTCCAGAAAGTGCGATATTTACCAGATTGTAAATAAACGTAAATTTCTCTACGCGGAATAACTGCGTTAACACCTGGTATCGCTTCCAATTGCTCTATAATTTCATCATTTAAAACACTTGTGGTATCATTAAATTTCTTCCCAACTTCAATCATAGTCAGCTGCCCCATACTCTCAATCTGTGTTCTAAAGTTTTGCTCCATAGCAATACCAACCGACAGCATAAGAATAATCGAAATGGAACCTATAACAACACCAAAAACAGTTAAAAACGTTCTAAGCTTACGTCGCCACAAACTGCGTAAACTCATAACTATTAAATCTTTAATCTTCATCGTCAAAATCCAATTCGGCTTCTGCCTTTTTAGCTTTACGCTTTTTATTTATAACTAGCCCGGCAAGGACTGCTACTGCTGCTGCGCCTGCTACTACAGGATAATTACTTGCTTCTTCTTGTGGCATTTCAACTACAACGTCTTCAAAGTCCCAGTCATATATATCAAATTCAGGCATATAGGTTTCTAAAACTTCCATTTCAAACTCATGAATTAACGTATTTACTTTACCTGTCACATCTTCATACTCAATGTTAATAGCTCCCTCCAAAAATCCAGATTCATGCGGAATGATAGTAGGTTGGTAGTTTTTAATCTCACCTTTTCCTATCGTACCAAAAATCTGCTTATTATCAATTACCTGAACCTCCCATCACTAAAGTGACGGGGTTCTTGGGTAAAGACAACCAATGTTATCTAATTTACCAAGCTATCCCCGTAGTTCCTACGGTTCTTGTA
>MDJM01000061.1 GCA_001994995.1 Candidatus Parepulonipiscium sp. PG-Nuni2H_MBin01
GTGTTACTTGCTGTTTTGCATTCATCTCAATCAATTGTTTAATTTCCTCAAAAAACTCATGGCCCGCTTCAGATGTTACGTAAATATTATATCCTTTATGATTTAAGTTAAGGCCAAAATTTAACGCCTCCAGCGCTTCGTCTTGACCTATCATTCCGTCTACACCATTAATTTGTTCTGTGGTTTCAAAGGAAAAATCAGAAGGTTGATATGAATTCTGTAACTGTTTAAATGACATTTCTCTTCGCTTAATCATATAAATACCCCCTCGATATACTATATTCATATCGGCTTATTTTATTTACAATAATTCTTTTATTTTGACAATAAAATATATAATTTTCTATATTAGTGAGTTATGAATAATAGTTTTCGTTATTTTAACTAAACAGCAGCTAACTAAATTTCTATTTTAGTTAAACGGAGAATAATTATAGACAAGAACAGTGATGTAGAAATATGATTAAGGATAGCAAAAGTTTTTTAATATTACGTTTTTATTTTGTACTTATTACACAATATTTCAAAATATTTCTGTTTTTCATTGACTTATGTTGTCATTAACATTATAATAAATATATATTTAAGTTTCTGGGTAATTTATTAGTTCCTTTCTTTATTGCCCAAGTTTCATACTTTGTTATGTCTTATCTATGTAACAAAACCCACGAATTCATTATACTGAACTCGTGGGCTTTTCTTGTTATCTATCCGATGGCGCTATAAATAATCTTATTAGTGTCCATGTCGAACTACATATGCATGCGACAAATAATAGTGGCCATAGCTTTCTGCATGATTTTTTAAATGTGGAACCTAGCAATATGCCGGTTAATACAAGGCATGCTTTAAATATTACCCAATCGGTAATGTCAAACTTAGATACAGTTTGATTTGCTAATTCAATGTACTCTTTTATATCCATATTGTTTATATCCATATTATTTATATCCATATTATCTACCTACTATTCTTCTGTAATACTAGCTTCTGGACCAAACATTTTCACCATTAAATATGCAAAGCATGTTATCCAACTTATTAAAATTAATGGTTTAATTTTTTTGCATACTCCACTAAATGTGCAGCCAATTAGTACGCCTACTAGCATTATTGCTGTTTTAAGTAACGCCCAATCTGTCATGTCAAACTTAGATACTTTTTCGTTTGCCAATTTTATAATTTCATTCATATTGTTTACTCCTTTCTTACTTAGTTAACTGATATTATTATATACGGTCATTGTAGGGTTTATACATTTTATTTATTTAAGTCCACACCGCTTTATAAGGGACGACTTCTGAAATTTAAATTAGCCTAGAGTTTTTATATCTAAATAGATTATACTATATATAGGAAAGAATTCTCCCCCTCTAAGATGGAGACTTACTTAAGGATGGGGGCCACAACGTGGTGGAGCTATATAATTATCGAGGAGGATTAATATGCTATTGGATAAAATTAATGAAGTTTGTAATATAAAATTTGAGTCAGAGCAGGCGTTACTAATATTTTATCAACAAGTGCTACAAGATAGAGTAGGCGATTTTAGATTAGATGAAATTGGACCCATTATGTCCGTTGGCTCTATGGATGAACTAAATGGCTATATTAATAAAATATTTACTTTTAATGGAAAGACAGTGGATATGACAGATGGGCTAAATTGGTATAGCGCTGCTGAGGGTGATTTAGAATGGAACGGTGGACTTGTTAGGCAAGGGTATTTTATATATCTTGCTGATGAGTACGAAAAAACTGGCGACGAAAAATATGCCGCTACTATAGTTGAGCATATGTTGGATTACATCAATAACGTACGTGTATACAACCCAGATGGTAAGCCTTATCTTGAGTATAAGAAATCTACGTGGAGGCCTTTTGAAGCTGCGGGGCGCGCTGGTGAAAACTGGCCGGTTGCTTTGGCTAAAATTATTAATAGCAGCAGTATGACGGCACAGGCTTTTGCTCAAATTTTTTGGTCAATTTATGAGCATGCTGTTTTTTTAAAGAAGTACCATTGGAAGCATGGTAATCATGCAGTGGTAGAAGTAGCGGCTATGGCTAATATTATGATGTTATTTAAAGAATTTAAGGTATCTGATGATTGGATTAAATACGGCGTTGACTTCCTCGTTGGGATTTGGGATGAGCTATTTTACACAGATGGTTATAGCAATGAGATGTCGGGCGCTTATCATTGGGTTGCTATGCGTAGTTTTTATGGATTAATGGAAATCGCTTTAAACAATGGTTATAGTTTACCCCAAATTTTTATTAAACGGTTACAGCTTGCCGGCTGGGCTGAGTATTATCAGCAAAAGCCTGACTATTCTTTGCCTGTAACTAATGATTCTAATGTGGGCACTTGTCATAAAAGCCAACTTATAAAAATTGGTAAGTTGATTGGCGATGAATATATTCAGTATAGGTTGTCTGGTGGTACTGAAGGTGTAGCTCCTAAACATGTTTCTTATTTTTTCCCTTCTACTATGCTTAGCATTATGAGGAGCGATTGGACGAAGGATGCTATATACGCAAGTTTTGATATGGGTGCTTGGGGCAGTAATCATATGAATGAAGACCAACTTAATATAGAGATTTCAGCGTATGGTAGAAATTTTATTACTAATTCTGGGCGATGGCGTTATACAACTAGTATGGGGGTAGATTGGATTGACCAAGCAAGGTATTTTAAAACTACTGCCGCTTATAATACTGTTCTTGTGGATGGGTATAATCAGATGCCAGAGGACGCTAGTGGGTTTATGCAAATTAATGATGACTATGATTACGCTAAAGGTGTATTTAGGGGTGGCTATGGAGAGCTTGTGAAGATTGACGACCCGCAGAAGTTGCAGGCTACTGGGCAGTCTTCTACGATTGAAAAGCGTGTGGATAATGTTGTTCATACTAGGGAGGTCATTTTTATTCAGCGTAAGTTTTTTCTTGTGCGTGATACTATCACTTTTGATGGTGAACATAGCGCTCAGCAGTTATGGCATACTTGCGATGGTGCGGAATTTACGATTAATGGTAATGTTGCTTCTACTAATTTTGAGGATGCTAATCTTATTATCGTTCAACTTCGCGATGCTACTGTTACTAAATTTAGGGGTTCTATCGAACCGTTTAGAGGCTGGAATTGTCCTAAGTATGATAAACTTGTTGCTTCGGATGAACTCGAATATACGAAATCTGGCGTAGGGGAGATTGTTTTTGAGACTTTGATTTATCTATCCTGTTAGATTTTTTTCAATCCACACCCCTACATAAGGGGCGACATTTCAATCCACACCCCTGCATAGGGAGCGACATTTCAATCCACGCCCCTGCATAGGGGGGGCGACGGTATTGTGACAGATGTGGAGCTGAGACAATGATTTCAATCCACGCCCCTGCATAGGGGACGACCATGAAGATGTTAATTGCCAGAATAAAGGGCAATTTCAATCCACGCCCCTGCATAGGGGGCGACTATATAACCACGTGAATGCAGTGCCTGATGAATTCAGATTTCAATCCACGCCCCTGCATAGGGGGCGACATTACAGTGCTAAATGTGCAGTCCCCCAACTCATTATTTCAATCCACGCCCCTGCATAGGGGGCGACCGCAAGCATATACAACAGGAGTTACATTAGTCACCTAAAAATTGTACTAAATTACCAATAAAACGCCTGCTGCAATTCCTTACAATAAAATTATGACATAATCGCTAAAACAAAACAAGGCAAACCTAAAAAAAATCGGGGCGAATAACCTAGGTATTTTATGGTAGTCTTCGAGTCGCCCCAATCATACATAACTATCTTCTTTCAAGTGTAACGCCGTCTGGCAATGACTGCTCATCAATAGACACTACATAATCGCTATATTTTCGCGCCACCTGCACATCTGCTTTTCGCTCCACATGTACTAATTCAAATAATTTATGCGCCGGTGCATTACCCAATTTATCAGCGTGCTTAAATATAATCAATTCTCGTACAGCCATTTTCCCTCGCGCTGCTGAATGGTCATGTTCAAACATATTAACAATTGCATCCCACAATAATTCTAAATCACTCTCACTAAAATTAGTTGACTTTTGAGCTAAGTTTGCCGAAACAAAGCCTTCACCTCTATATAGCCCATAAGGCACAATATACTTTTTACCCATAGTGTTTCGCTTTTCCTCAGCTTCTTTTTCAGTTGCAAGTGCGCATCTTGTTATAGTAATGTCTTGTGGAAAAATTGGGTCGATACTTCTGGCAAAGCCTAATTGCACTGGACCTCTAACTTGACCGCAGTTAAATGCTCCTTTTACAAATGTAGTCATAACTGCCCCAAATGTACGTATGTCATAAAAATTACTACACATAAATTTACGCAACTCTTCATCCTGCTGTTTCTTCTTTTCTGCAGTAGTCTTTTTTACTTTTCCCTTATCCCCATCCTCTTCTACTCCAACAGCTTTATACGCTCTTTTGTCACTTACGTTTAACGGTACGCCTTGTTTAATGTAAATATCATACCCTTGTTCATCATCTTTAACTACCTCAACATAATTTCTAATCTTTTTCTTTAGACATACATCCGTTACAATTCCCAAGTTTGTTTCTGGGTCCACTCTTGGCATATTGCCTGCGTCTGGGTCTCCGTTTGGATTACCATTTTCCACATCAAATAATATTATAAATTCATATCTGTTATTAATTACGTTTGTCATTGTTACTATCTCCTTTTAATCAATTCTAATTATTTATCCGCTTTTTTTGTAAATCTCTTTTGCGTTTCATGGTAGTAACCAATTATAAAAATACCTTGGTCTTCTAAACTCATTTGTTTTGGCAACGTTTCATCGATTCTATCAATAAGCTGCCCCAGTTCCTTTTGCAAATTTACTGCCAACCCCGGCTTATCACGCTTTAACACCTTTACATGGTGAATAGATAACTTTTGTATCAGCGGAAAAACCAATGATGGGGTAACGCATGCACTATTAAAGTATTGGTCTTTTATTGTAGATGTGCCAATTGCACTTTCTTGGATATTTTCTAAAATAGAGAATATTCGTCCAAGCACATAAGGGGTGTAGTTTGTTTCTTCATTTAATTTCACGTCTAATATCTCCTTATATCTGCTGTCTTTTTTACATAAATATGCCTTTATAATTGCTACTTTTTTATAGGAAACTTTAACTTGCTTTTTATCTCTATTATCTTGTGTAGCCCTTAGTCTTAATATAACTTGTGAGTATAACATAGGCGGGTACGGTGTATTATTTAAAACAGCTTTAAACAACTCGGCTGTTAATGCTCCCGTTCCTTTATCTTTATCGGATGCATTTGGATTTACTGTCTCTAGTATTATGTCCCTAAAAGTTAAATAGTCTTTAGCTTTTTCAGGCTTAATAATTTCTATGCGTTTATAATGTTTGCTAATATTATCTACTAATTGGCCAAAAGTGTCGCGGTAAAAAAATCGTACTGATAAACGTGCTGAGTTTGGTGCTAATGCTAATATATAAAATGGTGTATTAAAATCTGTATTTTCAGGTAGCTTGCCTTGGTCTATAAATTGTAAAATAGTAGTTAGCTTTTTAATTTGATTTTCTCCAATGGGATTAAACATTGTTGACATCATGTCTGCATATGCGTTGTCTACTTCCTTAGCCCAAAATACAATTGTATCTCCGCCCAATATAATTTTGTGTTCTTGTTTGGCCAATAAATAACTTAGCATTGTTGTATAGGCAAAAGTTACATATTCACTAATGTGCGAGTTATAAGACTGAGCTTTAGTAGCCCCATATGATTCAAATGACTCGGAGTTATATGATACTAAAGATGCCCCTGATGACTGTGCTCCTTGTACTCCTTTAACACAAGGATGTAATCTAGAAATATGATTGCTAGTCCCTTTTATTAAACATATTTCTATTGGATTTTCCGACCCTTTAGAAATTTCATTTTCCCATAGTTGCTTTATAGTATCTTTATCTAATGCACGCTCTCCTTCAACAAAAAAAACTATATTGGCCTTTGATAATTCTGCTACATTTGCTGGTTCAGCTAAATAATTTTTTATAATATCGTTTTCTAACGCTTGTTCCACTTGCCAATTATCAAAAAATTTGCAAATAGCTTGCGCAACTTTACAATCTGGCGCTTGTCCTAATATCTCGGTATGATATTTTGCCGAAGCGTTAAATCTATCTTCTTTAGTTGGTTTTCCTTCCTTATCAATTCCTAATAAATAAGTTGAAGTATCACATAAAAAATGAGGTCGGATATTAGAAGCACGCTTGAAAGGTTCCGGCACAACTAATTCTGTTGGCAATTCTATGCGTTTAGCCTTGCCTTCTTTATCTTTTTTACCACTCTCCACTTCTATCTTTAAAGGCGTAATATCTATAAGCTGCCCTTCAGCAGAAATATCTAACGCTAATGATACTTTTATTGTTGCCCAGCCTCTTTTAGGAATATCTGGAGTGTTTTCTACTAATAATTCATAGTGCTCTACTAAAGAAGTTATAATCATCGCAACACCTCACTTTTTCTTACATCAATTATGCCATTTCGCATTACTACTCTAAAAAACATTGGCGTTATATTTTCACGGTTCGTATAATCCATATCATAAAGCATAATTCCCAAGTCTTTCTCAGGCTCTTCATAATAATATCCCGACGATGGCTCCAATGGCTGCGCTAATTTAAACGCTACAGGAAACTCTCTACAACCAAAGTAAGGTTGGTGGTAACATTGACCTTTAGTTAACCGACGTTCTATAATTGCAGCAAACTTCCCTTCATTATCCGTTGGTGAGGCATCTTTTGTCATACTAAAAGTCGCCTCAATAATATAGCGCACATCTTTAAGATAAGTTGTAGCTCTTTGGGAAATGTCATCCTGGGTATTTAAATAAAATATCTCATTATTTTTCATAGCTGCCTGCGCATTTCGTGCAGACATTTTAGAGTTTACTTCATTGCGTCGTATAGTACCAAATTTAATCTCATTTAAAACTTCTATTTTATCAATGCTCCAACTAAGTCCAGGGTGCCAATATATAGCCTCAAAAATTCCTCTAGCCGCAGATGGTGTAATTACATCATAAGAATATCTCTCCACTTTAAGCTCTGGCCTAGTGAATAAGGCTTTATCACCCCATACTTCTATTTTAAAACTCATCTAACCACTCCTTATTTTATTAGTTTTAGTACCCCTCTTATTGTCTCCTCTTTAATCCGTTGTATCCACGCCATTGTATAGCTAAATAAAAATACCGTCACCTTCTTCTACTTCCACTTGCAAGCCAGTAACTTGATTATATTGCCCCATATCTAATAGTAGATAAATGCCATCGCAAATCATTTCTACACATAGGGCTTTAAGCTGATGTTCATAAACGTTAACAGCGTATAACGATAGCTTTCTTAAAGTTTGTCTAGTAATGCCATAAGTTTTAATGGATTTAATTTCGGTCGCAATATCGTCATTAGGAATAATCACCATTTGTGTATCGTTATCAATTAACTTAAAATCATTAGCAATAGTTTTAAAGTTAAAATCAAAGTGCTTCGATTTCTCAATATTACCTAAAATATCTTTAGCGTCTAAACCCTTTCCTTTAATATTGTATAGAGTTCTAAAATAAGCTGTCATAGCTTTATCCGACGCAATATCATAACTTGCTAAGCTAGATTTAGTCGCACTTATATATTGACGCATTAACAAATCCTTTATTGGCTCGCATTCAAACACATATAACTGCCCTTTATCTAATTTAGCTTCACGGTTACAGCGGCCGCCTGCTTGGATAATACTATCTAGCCCACAAAGCTCCCTATATACAACAGGAAAATCTAAATCAACTCCAGCCTCAATTAAACTAGTGGACACCACTTTACAAGGTTCGTTATTACTTAAACGTCGCCTAATTTCTTTAATAACTTCTTTACGATGTTGCGGATACATTAAAGTTGATAAATAAATCCAATCCTCATTTGCTAGTCTGTTAGCAAACTTTTTAGTATTTACAATGCATAATACTTGCGGATGCTTCTCTAACATATTTACTAAGCTATCTATGCTAAGCTTACCAAGGTTTTTTATATTAATACGATTGAAAATTTCGCTATCAATATCACCAACTATTTCTGTGATATTAGATTTTGTAAATAAACTATTTAGTGCAGGCTGGGTAGCGCTACACAATAACGTAGTACAATTATAATTGTTTACCAGCAGTTCAATAGCAGTAACACTAGGCTTTAAATAATCTAAAGGCAACATTTGCGTCTCATCAAACACCAGCACACTATTACAAACATTGTGTAACTTCCTACATTTAGATGACCTATTGGCAAATATACTTTCAAAAAACTGCACATTAGTTGTCACTATAATAGGTGCGTCCCAATTTTCTGTAGCTAATTTATGTGTATCAATATCAAAGTCAGTGGGTGGCTGGAATTGACTATGATGCTCTATTACATTGCTATCTCCAAAAATGGATTTAAATATTTGTGCTGTTTGGTCAATTATAGATGTATATGGAATAATAAAAATCAATCTATCCATATTGTGACGTGCAGCATGATTTATAGCAAATGCCAACGCCGATAGCGTTTTACCTGCGCCAGTTGGTACAGTAAGCGAATATACCCCTTTAGGCTTAGTCGATTGCTCTAAACACATATTTAAAATATCAGTTCTTACCTTATTAATGCGATTAGTAGGAGCTTTAAATTTGGCTAAATATTGCGTTAGCTTTAAATTTAGCTGCGATAAAGTATCAAAACTACCTCTATTTCTATCACCCACCATAAACTTCTCTGTAGCTAAAAAATCTGCATCTACTAAGCTAGAGTATAGCATTTTAGTAAACATATATATCGAAAATAAACTAGATTCTATAGCTGGCAAGCTAGTTACTGCTTTAAGCTGGATTTCTTCCTTATATAAGTCATAATCTATCAAACTTCGATAATGCTGCACTGCCTTTAACTTAGGCGATAAAAAACCTTCTTCTTTCCTATTTGCTGTAGTCCCAAAATCGGATAAGCCTTTATGATGCCCTTCAATTACAAATGCACCAATAATGCCAATGCCGTTTTTATGCAGTTCATTAAATTCTATAGCCCCAATTGTTGAGTGGTCAACTTTCTCAGTGGAGCCGGTTAGCCTAGCCTGAAACTTCGCACAATACTTTCCTATATCATGTGCTAATCCAATCTCATACCCTAACTGCTGTGCTCCAAAGTTACTTGCAAATTGTTGTGATAATTGTGCTACATTTTGTAAATGCTCCTTTAATGGTTCAAATGTCCCATCATCTTTCTTCCTTGAATACATACAGACCTCCTAATTATACTCATCGCACTTATAAACACACCCTAGACATTCACCAACTGTCATATCTTCTGTTATAAAAGGATTGGCATCTTCAATAAATTCATATTATTTTACTAATCTTTCTATCATATTATTTATATCTTTAATAAATACTTCACCATCTAGTTCCTCTTTTTCCATTAACTTTAGCTTTTCTTCCCACTTAGCTGTTAATTCTGGTGATTTTAGTAGTTCTGGTAAAACTGTAATTAGTGCTATTCCTTTATGTGTTGACACAAATTGCTGTATTTTTAATACATAACTAAAAAGTCAAGACTACTCAGAACTTTTAGACTGAGTAGTCTTGACTAAACAACAAAGAAATTTATATATTTACTTTATTCTCAATAGATATTAAGTAATCTATCAAGAATATTCCTAGATACAAAATTAATACATAATAGCTATCCATAAAATTAACATATCCCATAAGACTATAGATTATATAAAACCAAATAAAAACTGCTATGAAATATGTTAATATACCTTTACAAAATGTTTTTAACATACTCATAATTTTACACATATTATATTTTAACTTAATCATATCCCAAATTATACCACCAATCATTATAAAAGAATAAATAACTAACCATACAACCCAAGAATTAGTTATACTATATTGGTATTCTTCCACAAAACATTGTTTATCAAAAATAGGACTTAAAACAAAAGAGATTAAATATCCTAATATAGTAGTAATGTAGAAAGCTTTTAGTCGAAGTTTTTTCCCTATTAATGCTAATATAACACCATAATAATTTAAATTTCTGGGAAATTCTTTCATTCCATAAACTTTAAATATATTATCTATATATAGGTAAATATCATATGAGACTATAAGAAAAATTATTAAGTACCTTTCATATAAATAGTTATAGATTGATTTATTTGTAAATTTCATCTTTTGTTCTCCTATAATTTTTTAATTTACCCAGTATTTAGTAGCTGACATCCATAAAGACTCTGTATGTGTTTTATAAAATTTATTGATTGTATTATTCCACCCATCAACTACTCTAATATAAAAACTGCCATTAGTATATTCTCTATAACCAACACCTAAGATCCAATGCCAACTTACTATCCCATCTGCTATTGACACTCCCCACGCCTCAAGGCGGGGGATTCTAAAGTGATTAAAGGGCAAATTCATTTCTGCTAGCCCAGTATGACCTT
>MDJM01000062.1 GCA_001994995.1 Candidatus Parepulonipiscium sp. PG-Nuni2H_MBin01
AACTTAGTTCCTCATTTATATTGGCTTTTATGCCCGAGACCGGAATCGAACCGGTACGAGTGTTATCCCGCAGGATTTTAAGTCCTGTGCGTCTGCCAGTTCCGCCACTCGGGCATAACCGACCCAGAAGGGACTCGAACCCTCGACCTCCGCCGTGACAGGGCGGCGTTCTAACCAACTGAACCACTGGGCCAAACTACTTGTATAATATAACATATCACTCATATGCTGTAAAGGGATTTTTTAAATATTATTACTATTTTTCTTTTATATTTTTCTTTTTCTTTTATTATTTACTACCTTTTATTTATTATTTACTACCTTTTATAAGGAAGTAACTGTCTCATTTCCGTCAAATCCATTCTTTTACTATTTTAGATTGTAATAGTATATTTATCCAATTCTTTCTTTTATATTGGAAAAATATAGTTTTATTGGAAATAGTATAGGCTTAATAATGAAATGAAATTAAATTTATTTGTTTATTAATAGTTTTTTTGTATTTTTTTAATGTACTGTACTAAATTTTATGCATATCTTCTTTAAATAAGGAGTATTGTTGACTTGTCAATTAACCAATGATATACTCACCTTAAAGTAAAATTAAAGGAGGTATGCTATGAATAGAATTAGTATCAAATTACAACTATTAATTTTTGTTATACTTATACTTGGAGCTATGACTATAATACTAACCATACAAGTTGATAATCTAATAAAAACAATAGACAACGAACATGAACTGCTAAGTGACAAAATAGCAGTAGATTTAGAAGATGAAATACAGCTTGAATTAACCAACTTAGCTTCTACAATAGTAGACTATATTGATAATCTCGAAGAAGAAATGGATAAAAATATGTATAATGCGGCGTTAATTTTATACCAAACGGATTTACTCCAAGGTGATTTAACCCAAATCGATTTAGAGACTATGCAAGAGTTAACTGGTATGTCCGATATGTATCTAACAGATTTTTCGGGTATATTTACCGCAAGTACAGAGTTATCCTCTATAGGTCTAAGCTTGTATGATATTTGGGATGGTTATAAGATGCTTATGACTGGTGAGTCTACATATCTTCCTAGTGATTTTAAAATTAAGGTAGAAACAGGCGAAGTTTTTAAATTTACTGCTATTCCTAGACCGGACAATAGAGGTATTATTCAATCTGGGTATAATTCAAGCTTTTTAGAAGCAACGCTAGATGTTTTTTTAACGGAGCATAATGGTATTAAAGAAATGTACTTAATTGATGTATATGATACTGTACTTACACAAAATTTGCAAATGGGAGTAATTCCATCTTTTACAAAAGGTTCATTATCTAATATACCTAATTTGCAAACATACTTTACATCTGGATACTCCGGTGAAGTCATATTAGACGGGCTTACCGCACAATTATATATGCCTATTTATGCTGACGACAGTCGGATTAAATATTTACTATACGCAAATATAGACACAACTCCATACTATGCTGTCACATCTATTCTTTCACAACCTATTGAGATTATGATAAATTATATTAATAGTTTGGGTACATTTATAAATGGCTTTAGCATTTTTATTCTTATTGCTACAGTAATATTAACTCCTATCGTTATAACTCTATGTTTTAGACCATTAAAAACATTTGAAAAGCAACTTATGTCTATAGCTAATAATGAAGTTAATCATGGAAAACCAATGCGCTTATCTAAAGAATTAATAGGGATGAGTAATGCGATGGACGCAATTATCACTAGAAATGAGAATACTATGGCCACTGTGCAAACTACTGTTAATGATATTGGTAAGTTACAACATTCTCATGAGGAGCAGCTAAGTAATTTGATTAATACGCTTAATCCCCTCTCGACTAACTTAACTTTATCTAACCAAACTACAACAGAAGCTCATAAATGCATGGCAGATTTAACAATTAGTGTAGATAATTTATTATCTAGTTTAAGTACAGTATATGACATAAATGGTAGCTTACTACTAGAGTCAAATGTTTCTAAAGATAATGCTTTAAAAGGTAAATCTTATTTAGAGACGTTACAAAATGTTATTATAAGTTTAGAGAAGGAAATTACAGCCGGAGAAACTATTACTAATAGTTTAATAGAAAATTCAACTGAAATAAATAATATCACTACCCTTATAACACAAATTGCAACACGAACTAGATTGCTAGCATTAAACGCTTCAATTGAAGCAGCGCGGGCAGGTGAGGCTGGCAAGGGATTTGCTGTAGTTGCCATTGAAATTGAAAATTTGGCTAATCAGTCCCACAAAGCGACCGAACAAATTTCTTTAATTTTACACACTTTCCAAAATCAAATTACACAAACTAAGCAATCAAGTAATGGACAAATCTTGGCACTTAATCAGAGTAAGAGTGCAGTTGAAGAAATTAATATGGCTCTAAAACATTTAATTGATAGCTCTATTAAATCTAATGCTACTATTAATATTTTAAATAGTGAAGTATCTAAACTTGAAAGTGATAGTAGTAAGTTTAATGGGATTATGCAAGTAATTAAAGAAAGCAGTGATGTTAATTATTCTCAAATTACAAGTAGCTTACCTTTATTAGAGCAAATGGATAATTCTATTGACTCTATTCAAGATTCTTTAGAGGGAATTATAGCTACTACTACAAATTTAACTCAACATTTTAAATAGGCAAAAAATAATGTCAACTCGCTTGGCATTATTTTTTTTGCAATGTGATTGACAATCGAATTTATTATAGCTACAATTAACATAAAATTTTTATTAGTAAGGTGATAAGGTGAAAATATTATTAGTAGAAGATGAAAAAGCTTTGGCAACCATTATAAAAGAAATATTAGTAAAGCAAAACTACCTAGTAGATGTGGTATTCGATGGTGAGGACGGATATTATTACGGCAGAAGTGAACATTATGATTTAATTCTTTTAGATGTAATGTTACCCAAAATAGATGGACTTACCGTATTAAGCAAACTTAGACAAGAACAAGTCCAAACTCCTATTATTATGTTAACATCAAAAGGCGAAATTGATGATAAAGTACAAGGACTCGAAGCTGGGGCGGATGATTATATTACAAAACCATTTGATATTAAAGAATTATTAGCTAGAATTTCTAGTGCACTTCGCAGGAAGCAACATCCTTTTTCTGAACATAACTCTTTTGGAGACCTTATGTTAAATAAAGATAACTTAACTATAACATCTGCAGGCGGAAGTTTTACATTAAGTGTAAAGGAATTCCAAATTCTTGAGATGCTTGTGGTCAATCAAAATATAACGACTACAAGAGATATAATGATTGAAAAAATATGGGGATATGATTTTGAGGGGGAATCTAACGTAGTAGATGTGTATATCTCGGTGATTAGAAAGAAATTAAAATCTATAGGTTCTAAGGAAAGAATAAAATCAGTACGTTCTTTAGGATATAAGATGGAGCATGGGAATGATTAAAAGATTAAGAATTAAATTTATTATAGCAAATATGTGTGTATTATTTGCCCTTATGATTTCTATATTTTTTAGCGCATATTTTTATATGCAAAACAAATCTAATGCTGAAATTGATAAATTCCTAGACACACTTATTGCTTCTAATGGACTGGGAACGCCTATAAAGGACCAGCCTCAATCGGATGTAGCACATATGACATCAGCGACACCACTTAAGTGGTTTTCTATTAAATTAGATACAACAAATCAGATAATACAACTAAATTTTGAGTATTCTTCCTTAGAGCAGAGTATTGTAACTTTATATGCATATACGGCGTTGGAAAGTGGTAAAGATACAGGAAAAATCGAAGGGTACGGATATAAAATCATACAAACTGATTACGGAAAATTAATTGTATTTGCAGATCAAAGAATACAAAATGGTATGTTAGAAAATTTGCTTAATTTTATTTACGTAGTATCAATTATCAGTTTTATAATTTTACTTATACTCTCTGTATTTCTATCTCGTTTAGTATCAAAACCAGTTGAGGTAGCATTTAAAAAGCAAAAGGAATTTATAACGAACTCAGGACACGAGCTAAAAACTCCACTTGCGATTATTTCTGCGAATATCCAAATATTTGAGCAAGAGTATGAAGCAAATAAATACACAACAGAAATAAAAACCCAAACAGACAGAATGAATAAGCTAATTGCAAGTTTATTGACCCTTGCAAAAACGGAAGTTATGCAGCAGAAAAGCGAAGTAACCTTTGATTTAAGCAAGCTAGTTTACAACGCTATACTATCATATGAAATTGTTGTGTTTGAAATGGGCAAACATTTAGTGATTGATATACAAGATAGTCTTATGATTTTTGGTTCTATCGATGATATAAGTATCCTTGTGAATATACTTATAGATAACGCTATTAAATACTCCACTGAGAAATCTAAAATTTATATTTCGCTTAGCGAGCAAAATAAGAAAAAAATTCTTACTATAAAAAACCAGTGTAGGCAGATAGACGATATAAATTCTATATTTGACCGATTTTATAGATTAGATAATTCACGAGCTAGAGAAACAGGGGGTTATGGATTAGGGCTTTCGATTGCAAAAAATATAGTAGAAAACCATCGTGGCAAAATAGTAGCCAAAGTAAATCAAGCTACAGAATTTACAATCACGGTGATGTTATAAAGAAAAATAAAAAATTTATAACTTTAATGTTTTTTTAATGTTTCTTAATTATATTCTATGTATGCTAAATAAATCGCATATAAAATATAATAATTTAAGGAGACATAACATGAGTAAAACAAAGAAATTTTCTATATTTATGGCAGCAATACTATGTCTAGCCCCATTTACGGGGTGCAACACAGCCCACGCCAATTCGGAGGCATCCCAAGTAATATACACAAATGTAAACGCAACAGGTAACAATGACGGTACAAGCTGGGAAAATGCTTTTGTTAATTTATACGATGCATTAGATTCAGCAAACTCGGGGGCACAAATTTGGGTAGCTGAGGGTACATATTACCCGACAGATGATGACGATAGAACCGTAAGTTTTATGATGAAAGATGATGTTAGCGTATACGGTGGATTTGACGGAAACGAAACAAGTTTAAGTGAACGTAACTGGGAAGAAAATTTAACGGTTTTATCTGGTGATATTGGAGTAAGAGGAGATAATAGCGACAATTCTATTAAAGTTGTGATTGCAGCAAATAATATAATTGACGGGTTTACTATAACAGCCGGACAAGGGAGCAATAGTTCTGGAGGAAGTGGAGCACCACCTGAAGGTAGCAACGGAGCACCTCCTGAAGGAATGAGCGCACCACCTGAAGGTAGCAACGGAGCACCTCCTGAGGGAATGAGTGCACCTCCTGAAGGTAGTACCGGAACACCACCTGAAGGAATGAGCGCGCCTCCTGCTGATGGTCCAGATGCAATGAGCACTAATCATCCTGAGGCTGGAACTGCTGAATATGCACACACAGTAGGCCATTTAACAGAAGATGTTGTTACGTCTGGTGATGCGGTATCATCAATTCATGGTAATGGTATTATAATTTGGAACGTAGCTCCAACTATCCAAAACTGTATTATTACAGAAAACAGCGGCGGAAAAGGTGCTGGGGTTTACATTTTGGGATTACCTGATTCAGGTGAGTTACCGACCTTTATAAATACTACGATTAGCTATAATAACGGCAGTGGTAGAGGCGGTGGAGTATCGATGGATATGGCTACACAAGCTTATTTTATCGACTGTATATTCGATTCTAACGATTGCGATGCTGGCAAGGGCGGGGCAGTTTATAATGATATAAAAGCAAGTCCACTGTTTGAAAACTGCTTATTCATTAACAACACAGCCGAATCGGGCGCAGCTATGGCAAATGACGGGAACTCAAATTCCATATATTCCAACTGTACTTTTTACAACAATATAGCTACAGAAGAGGCCGCAGGAATTTATCAAGGTAGCGGAGCATTTAATGACCCAGTTATGATTAACTCAATAATTTATGGCAACTATTGTGAGCAGGGTGAAGTTAGTGTATACAGCTGGGCGCAGTGTAATCCAAACATTAGCTACTCAATTATTGAAGGCGGATATGATGGCGTTGGCATTTTAGATATTGACCCACAGTTTATTGACGCGGCTAATATGAATTTTGAATACGTAACTACATCAGAGGCACTTACTGCTAGTGATACTGGTGAACAAATTGGTTTTGATGCTAGCGTGATTAGTGAAAGGACAGCACAAGATTATGAAAGTATCAAGGAATATTTACACTCTTTAGAAGTATTTGAAACAATCGAAGCTATGGATTTAACAAACCCATTATTATCAAGCGATACAACACATATAGGAGAAATTATATACGTAGATGTAACGGCAATAGAAAGTGGCGATGGTAGCTCATGGAATAATGCATATACAGACCTGCAAACTGCTATAGACTATGCAAATGCATCATACACAGCAAATGATACTCCTGTTGAAATTTGGGTATCCGAAGGAACTTACTACACAGGTGAAGATAGAACCGACTCATTTATACTGCGTGAAGGCGTGCACTTATACGGAGGATTTAATGGTGACGAAACTGATATATCACAACGAGACTTAACCACTAACATAACAATTTTAAGTGGAGAAATTGGGGACACAACAATAACAACTGATAATAGCTATCATGTTGTAATCGGTGCAGATGATGCAATAATAGATGGATTTACAATTACTGGTGGGTATGCAGATGGCGTTAGTGGTGAAACATATGATAAATATGGTGGTGGATTATTAAACTTCCATGGCGGAATTCGTGATATTCCAATATTAGATTACACTCTAGGTTTTGATTTGATAGTAAATAACTGTACTTTTACACAAAACTACGCTCAAACTGGTGGCGCTACGTACACTTTCCATGGTGGCAATCCTGAATATACTAATTGTACCTTTGTTGATAACACAGCAAAATACGGTGGAGCATCAGCAGATGTTGCCGGAAGTAACTCAGTATATGTTGATTGTGACTTTTTGGATAACTATGCTCTATATAAAGGGGGCGCAACATTTACAGATTATGGGGCAATGTCACTATTCTATAACTGTAACTTTGAAAGCAATGAGTCAGGTACTGCTGGTGGTGCAATTTATGTACTTGATAGAGCTTCACAAGAAATTGGCAACGAAATGGATTTCCACTTAATTGATGATACATGGTTTAATCTAACAGACATCTACTCCTCAGTTTACTTGGAAGACTGCAATTTGGTTAATAACACTGCTGGTTCAAATGGCGGTGCAATGTATGTTTATGAAGCATCATATGCGAAAATTGTAAACAGTAACTTTGAAAGCAATACATCAGTTGATGCAGCGCTTGTAGCAAATAATGATGCAACAGTTTATCTAGACGATATAACAACATTTTCAACAAACTCACCACAGGACACATTATCCCAACAAAAATCAGAAATCATATATAAATAATCTAAGGCCACGGGGTGTATATCCCTTGGCCTTAATAAAAAAGTAAATTATTTTGCTTTCCTAAAAGTAACTACAAATCCACCTTTAAGTTGTACAGATGTTGACATATAGTCATATGTTACAAGCTCCCATCCCTCAGCAGCTCTCTCATTAAGTAGCTTATCTAACATATCTGTATCCTCAGGCTTTGCTTTATCAGAAAACCATTTTGCGCTAACCATTAAAATTTCAGTTTTATATTCGTACATCTCTCAAGCCTCCCAGTAATTTAATTAATATTAAAATTATACCCCTGAAACAAAAAAATATTCTATACTCATCAGTTTGCCAAATTGTTACTTAGTAACCAGCGCACGTAAATAAAACTATCACCAACATAAACAAAGGCTTTCATCCAAAAAGATGAGAGCCTTTAATTGTACTTTAAGTATACACACATAAACCTATGAAAATTACACCCAATGCCAAAGCAATAAAATCTGCTTGATGGAATTTTAAATTATTCAACTTAGTTCGGCCTTCTCCTCCGCGATAGCACCTCGCCTCCATAGCCATAGCTAAATCCTCAGCACGCATAAAAGCTGATACAAACAGTGGGATAAGAATTGGAACCATCGCTTTAGCACGCTTAACTATACTTCCCGTTTCAAAATCAGCACCTCTAGCAGTTTGCGCTTTCATAATTTTATCTGTTTCTTCTAATAAAATAGGAATAAATCTCAAAGCAATACTCATCATCATCGCAATTTCATGCGCCGGCACTTTAATCACCTTCAAAGGATTAAGTAAACTCTCAATCCCGTCAGTCAATCTAATAGGAGACGTAGTTAATGTAAGTAACGAGGAGCCTACAATTAATAAAATTAATCTAATCCCCATTTTAACCGCTAAAATTATACCTTCTACTGACAATGTAAATATCCAAAATCTAAAGATAACCGTTTCTCCATTAACTAAAAACATATTTAAAGCCATAGTAAACGCTAAAATAAACACAATACTTTTTAACCCTTTTAAAATAAACTTGAGTGGCACTTTGCTTAGCTTTATAACAACTGCTAACACTCCTACAATTACACCATATCCCACAAAAGTATCAATTAAAAAGATAGCCACAATATACATAAAAACTAAAATAATTTTAGTTCTAGGATCTAACGAATGAATACAGGACTTCACTGGGTAATACTGCCCTATAGTTATATCTCTTAACATTTACTACACCTCTCTCGCTTTTAAAAATCCCATAATCCTATTAGCCGCCTCATCTACAGTAAGTATATCTTCATCTATCATAAATCCGTTTTCTCTTAACGCTTTAACAATATATTTTATTTGTGGTGGTGCTAACCCTATTGACTCTAACTCCTCTACATTTTTAAAAATCTCCCTTGGCGTGCCCATATACTTTAAACTTCCTTTATGCAACACAATCAACTTTTCAACGTACTTAGCCACATCCTCCATACTATGAGAAATAAGAACCACAGTAATGCCTAACTCTTTATGCATAGACTTTAACTGCTGAAATAATTCATCTCTACCTTTAGGGTCAAGACCAGCTGTAGGTTCGTCTAACACCAATATTCCTGGATTCATAGCAATCACACCAGCAATAGCTACCCGTCGCTTCTGCCCTCCAGATAACTGAAAAGGCGCTGCTTGCCATAAATCTTCAGCAAGTCCTACAGCTCTTAATGACTTAACAACCCTATCTTCAACCTCTTGCTCGCTCAATCCCAAATTTATAGGCCCATAAGCTACATCCTTAAATATAGTAAGTTCAAATAATTGATGCTCAGGATACTGAAATACCAGACCAACATTTTGCCTTATTTCCTTTTTATTTACACCCTCACCATTAATATCAACCCCATTAATTAATACCTTACCTTTAGTAGGAATAATCAAACTATTAAACATCTGAATTAAAGTACTTTTACCCGAACCAGTATGTCCTATAATCCCTACAAACTCACCCTTATCAATCGCAAAGTTAATATCTTTTAATGCTGTGCGCTCAAAAGGTGAACCTACATTAAATGTATGGGTCAAATTTACTATCTCAATTGCCGTCATACCCTATCTCCTTTACTAAATAAACCTCCTGCGTAGCTCTCAACTCACGAAGTTCACATACATAATCTGTAATATCAATATACAGCCCTAATTTGTTTATATTCCAACATCACCTTAACTTCAGCAACGCCTGTACCGCTTCTTCCGTAGTTAGTATACTAGGGTCAATTCGTAACCCTCTCTTATTTAACAAATATACTAAATACGTAGCATCAGGCACGTCCAACCCAATCGCTCTAATATCTTCTACATTTTTAAACACCTCTCGCGGTGTTCCTTCTAAGTACACTTTACCTTTATCCATTACAATTATTCTATCTGCCAAAATAGCCTCTTCCATATAATGAGTAATATGAATTATAGTAATACCAAATTCTTTATTTAGCATAGTCATAGTATCCATCACTTGCCTACGTCCAATAGGATCCAACATTGCCGTTGATTCATCAAAAATTATACATTTCGGTTGCATAGCAATTATTCCTGCTATTGCAATACGTTGCTTCTGGCCACCTGATAACTGATTAGGAGACATTCTTTTAAACTCAGACATTCCCACAGTATCTAAAGCCCCATCAACTCTCTTTCTAATTTCATCTGCAGGCACCCCTAAATTCTCAACTCCAAATGCAACATCCTCTTCTACGATAGTTGCCACAATTTGATTATCTGGATTTTGAAATACCATACCAACATTTTCACGCACTTTCCAAACATTTTCTCCTTTTGCCATATCCAATCTATCTACTACCAACACACCTTCTTTAGCTATTAATATCCCATTTAAATGCTTGGCAAAAGTCGATTTCCCTGAACCGTTATGTCCTAAAATTACTAAAAACTCACCTTCATCCACCTTAACAGACAGCCCATCCAAAGCTCTTACCTTAGACTCAACCTTACCCTCTTCATCCTCAGTGTAATACTCATGAACTAAATCCTTAGCCTCTATAATTAATCTCATACAACACTCCTTTCCATAATAACTATGTTAAAAATATTCTACCTAGTACATATTAATTATAAACATAGTTTAAACACAAAAAAAGGGGACTAAGAATATTCTTAATCCCTTCTTCTTATACTAGCTCAATAATAACTTCCTCAGCAGCATCACCTTTACGTGGCCCTAATTTAGTAATTCTTGTATATCCACCATTACGGTCTGTATACTTTGGAGCAATCTCACTAAATAACTTATCTGGTAAATCTACCTTTTTAGCTTGTCTTTTCTTATTGCCTTCAACTTCAGTTACAGGATATAAAACCTTTAACATTTGTCTTCTAGCATGTAAACGTGAAGGGTTATCCTTCTTAATAGTTTTTTCAACCTCTTCATAAATTGTGACAGTTTTACCTGATGCTTTTTCTTTAACACGTCTACCATCACTATCTTTTTTAGGAACCTTTACAGTCACAGTTACCTCTTCATAGTTGTCTTTTTCACGAACAGCCATGGCAATAACTTTTTCAGTAATTTTACGAATTTCTTTAGCTTTTGCTTCAGTTGTTCTAATCCTTCCATGGTATAAGAGATTTGTTACTTGATTACGAAGTAATGCTTTACGTTGAGATGCATTACGTCCAAGTTTTCTTTGTGCCATGTCTTTAGCCCTCCTTTGATTTTTTATACTCATTCGTTTTTAGCTCTAATCTTAGCTTCCCTAGACCTATATCCTAAGTTTTATAATTTTAACATATACTATAGAACTTACAAAATAGCTCTCTTTAAAATAATCTAATCGTCATTCGGTCTAAGTTCAAAACCTAATTCACGTAACTTATGGAATACCTCTTCTAAAGATTTACGACCTAAGTTTCTAACCTTCATCATCTCTTCTTCTGTTTTATTAATCAAATCTTCCACAGTATTAATTCCTGCTCGTTTCAAACAGTTAAAAGATCTAACAGACAAATCAAGTTCCTCAATTGTCATCTCTAAAGTTTTTTCCTTAGAATCATCCTCTTTAATAACCATAATCTCTGCATTTTTAGCATTTTCTGATAAATCTATAAATAAATTCAAATGTTCACTTAATACTTTTGCAGCTAAACTCACTGCCTCGTCTGGTCTAAGAGTACCTTTAGTCCAAACCTCTAACGTTAATTTATCATAATCAGTTTGTTGTCCAACACGGGTGTCTTCTACTTTAAAATTTACGCGCTCTACTGGAGTATAGCTTGCATCAACAGGAATTACCCCAATAGGTAAATCCGACTTCTTCAATTTGTTTATGCCTACATATCCTCTTCCACTAGTTATAGTAAGTTCAGCATATAAGTGACTGTCTTTTTCGCCATTTAAAGTCGCAATATACATATTAGGATTTAATATTTCAATATCCGGCGAGCATTTTATATCACCAGCCGTAACAACTCCTTCTCCACTAGCTTCAATATAAACCGTTTTAGGCTCCATATTTCCACTATTGTCTTTAATAGCAAGACCTTTTAAGTTTAGAATGATTTCTAATACATCTTCTTTAACTTCAGGGATAATACTAAATTCATGTAACACCCCTTCGAATTTAACATTGCTTATTGCCGCCCCAGGTAATGATGATAACAAGATTCTACGAAGCCCATTACCAAGTGTCATTCCATATCCTCTTTCAAGCGGTTCAACTACAAAGCAACCATACTTACCATCCTCAGATAAGCCATTTATTTCAATCTGTGGTTTTTCAAATTCCAACACCCTATAAACACTCCTTTGAAAAATATATTTTAATTCAACTATACTCTTCTACGTTTTGGTGGACGACATCCATTGTGAGGTACAGGGGTAACATCTTTAATAAGCGTTACTTCTAATCCAGCCGCTTGAAGTGCACGAATTGCTGCTTCACGCCCAGAACCTGGGCCTTTAACCATAACTTCAACAGACTTTAAACCGTATTCCATTGCTGCTACGGCTGCAGTCTCGGCTGCCATTTGCGCTGCATAAGGTGTAGATTTCCTTGAACCTCTAAATCCAAGTCCACCCGCACTTGCCCATGAAAGTGCATTTCCATTTGCATCTGTTAATGTAACCATTGTATTATTAAATGTAGACTGAATATGTGCCATACCTCGTTCTACATTCTTCTTATCACGTCGTCTACGTGTAGTTGACTTCTTAGTCCCCTTTTTTGCTGCCATGAGTAGTTAACCTCCCTTATTTCTTCTTATTAGCTACAGTTTTCTTAGGTCCTTTACGAGTACGAGCATTTGTCTTAGTCTTTTGCCCTCTTACAGGAAGACCACGTCTATGACGAATTCCTCTATATGAACTAATTTCAACAAGCCTTTTAATATTAAGGGCGATTTCACGACGAAGATCACCCTCTACCATAAGTGTATTATCAATCTCTGCACGGATTTGTTCCACCTGATCATCTGTTAAATCCTTAACTCGAATATCAAAGTCAATTCCTACTGCTTCTAAAACCTTGCGTGAACTTGGACGACCGATCCCATAGATATAAGTCAAACCAATCTCAACACGTTTATTTTTTGGTAAATCTACACCTGCAATACGTGCCATTTACTTTTGCACCTCCTTAATTTATCCTTGCTTTTGTTTGTGTTTAGGATTTTCACAAATAACGCAAATACGACCTTTTCTTTTAATTATCTTACACTTTTCGCATATCTTTTTTACAGATGGGCGTACTTTCATGATTTTTCTCCTTTCCTGTAGCACATTATTTAGAACGCCAAATAATACGTCCTTTTGTTAAATCATACGGAGAAAGCTCTACAGTTACTTTATCCCCAGGTAATACACGGATAAAATTCATGCGAAGCTTACCAGATATATGACCAAGCACAACATGCCCGCCTTCTATCTCAACTTTAAACATTGCATTTGGTAGCTTCTCTAACACTGTTCCCTCTACTTCAATTACATCACTTTTTGCCAAGTTACAAACCTCCCTTATTTTGAAGTCTTATTTAGATAAATTTTAATAGCATCTTTAAGATTAACATTAGTAAGCGGTTCACCTAAGAGTATTTTTTCAGCTATTTGATTGGTAGGCTGTACATGTTTCATTTTTTTTCGCTTCGGAGACTCAATCTTCCTAAGCATTCCATCCGCAATATAAACGAAATCATCATCAACTCCTATTATTATAAATGGTCTGCCTTTATCTCTACCCGACTTAGACAATACAATTTGCCCCACCACATATTTATCAACCATCTTTACACCCCATCTTCCTCAGAAGCGTCAAGAGTCAAAATTAGCGGTTCACCATCAGTAATAACTATAGTATTCTCATAATGAGCAGACGGCAACCCATCCCTTGATACAACAGTCCAACCATCACTTAACGTTTGTACTTGCCATGTACCTAAATTTATCATTGGTTCTATAGCAAGTGTCATACCTTCTTTTAGCTTAACGCCACGACCTGGCTGTTTATAGTTTGGCACTTGTGGGTCTTCATGTAATGACTTCCCAATACCATGCCCAACCAAATCCCTAACCACTCCATACCCATAATTCTCACAATGAGTCTGTATCGCTAATGATATCTGTCCTAGATGATTACCTGCTTTTGCAAATTTTAATCCTTCAAAAAAGCTCTCTTTCGTAACTTTCACCAATTGTAACACTTCTGGAGCTACTTCTCCAATAGGATATGTTCTAGCGGCATCAGAATGATAACCTTTATATAACACTCCCATATCAATACTAACTATATCTCCACTTTTTAACTTTCGATTACTAGGTATCCCATGAACTACCTCTTCATTAATTGAAATACAAGCTGACGCAGGATAGCCATATAATCCTTTAAAAGAAGGGATTGCATTCTTAGAGCGAATGAATTTATCAGCCAAAGAATCCAGCTCTTTAGTTGTCACACCCACTCTAACATTTTGGGCAATCAGCTTATGTGCTGCAATCAAAATATCAGCTGACTCTTTCATTAAATTAATCTCACGTGGAGATTTTATAGAAATAGCCATATTAAATTACCCCTAATGCTTTCGCAATCCTTGCTCTAACCTCATCAAATGTACCTACACCATCAACATGAGCCAACTTGCCTTGTGCTCTATAAAATCCAATTAATGGTTCAGTTTGACTATGGTAAACTTCAAGACGTTTTCTTACAGTATCTGCGGTATCATCTTCTCTTTGGATAAGTAAATCATCACACTTATCACACTTACCCGGTAGTTTTTCGACCTTATATAGTTTATGATAAGAAGCACCGCAATTAGGACAAACGGTTCTACCTGACATACGATCAATAATAATCTCATCTGCCACATCAACATCAATAACATAGTCAATTGGCATATTAAGGTCATCTAACATAATATCTAGCGCTTCTGCTTGAGGAATAGTTCTAGGAAATCCATCCAAAATCATTCCATTATGGCAATCATCTTTTTTTAACCTATCTTTAACCAATTCTATAACAAGCTCATCAGGAACTAAAGCTCCCGAGTCTATATAGGTTTTTACACGCTGTCCTAATTGTGTATTATCAGCAATATGTTCTCTAAATATATTGCCTGTTGAGATAGTAGGAATATCAAAGAGCGCCATCAGCGTTTCTGCTTGAGTTCCTTTTCCTGCACCCGGTGCACCTAATAAAATTAATCTCATCCTGCGGCCTTCTCCTTCTATAAAAATCCTTTATACTGACGCATTAACATTTGAGATTCTAATTGCTTCACAGTCTCTAATGCAACCCCTACTACAATTAGTAAAGATGTTCCTGCAAAAGCAATAGGTATTCCTGAAATCGTCTGCAATAAGAGCGGCGTCATTGCTAATATTGCCAGAAAAATTGCCCCTAACAAAGTGACATGAGTTGCTATCTTAGATAAATAATCTGATGTAGGTTTACCAGGTCTAATCCCAGGAATAAACCCCCCACTTTTCTTCATATTAGCCGCTATATCCACTGGATTAAATGCAATAGTAGAGTAAAAAAATGCAAAAGCAAATATAAGAATTATATAAATTATTGCACCTATTGGAGTAGTCCATCGTAAATTTTCTATTACATTTAGCCAAGCTTCATTTGGGTCTTTAACAAACAAATTTGTAAGTATTTCAGGAAATTGGATTAATGACATTGAGAAAATAACAGGTAAAACTCCAGCTAAGTTTACTTTTATAGGTATATTCTGAGACTGGCCTCCATATACCTTTCTTCCAGACATACGTTTTGCATACTGCACATTAACTCTGCGTTCTCCTAATGACATCTCTACTGCAAATGCTACCATTACTACTAATAATAACAATACAATAATCGCAATTGGAGCACTTCCAGCTGAAAACAGATTTAAAATTTCTTGCGGCAGTGACGCAACTATATTAATAAAGATTATAAGAGATATTCCATTACCAACACCTTTTACGGTAATCTGTTCACCAATCCACATGACAAGCATAGAACCAGCAACAAAAGAAAGTAAAGTTAATAAGAATACTGACCAGCTTTGTTCAACAAGAATATTGACATTATACAACATAAGAGTGGTTGCACTTGCTTGCAAAGTGGCTATACAAAGGGTTAAATATCTAGTATACTTATTAATCCTCTTTTTCCCATCTTCACCCTCTTTAGATATTTCTTCTAATTTGGAAATAGCAATTGTTAAGAGCTGTATAATGATAGATGAGGTAATATACGGGCCAACCCCAAAAGCAAAAATTGCCATAGTAGTGAATGCTCCACCAGTGATAACATTCATAAGGCCCAATAAATTATTATCTGAATTTACAGCCATCATATTAGCAATTTGCGCTGGGTCTATCCCAGGAGCAGGTATATGCGTACCAAGCCTAATAAAAGCCATCATCCAAAAAGTGTAAATGAGTTTCTGCTTTAGCTCTGGAACTCTCCAGGCATTTATGAGCGTTTTAAACACTTACATCACCTCTGCTTTTCCACCCAAAGCTTCAATTTTTGCTATTGCTCCACTACTAAATGCATTAGCACTTATATTTAATTTCTTAGTAAGTTCACCTTTTCCAAGAATTTTAACACCATCTCTTGAATTTTTAATAATTCCTGCGTCTTTCATTAAATCAATAGTTACAGCTGTACCATCTTCAAAACGATTTAATAATTCTACATTTATACCTACTATTTCAAGACTATTTCTATTCGTAAAACCACGTTTAGGGAGTCTTCTATATAAAGGCATTTGTCCACCTTCAAAACCTGGTCTAGTACCTCCGCCAGCTCTTGAATTTTGTCCGTCACGACCTCTGCCTGCGAATTTTCCATTACCAGAACCATGACCTCTCCCTACTCTAAAAGCTTTACGTTTAGATCCTTCTACTGGCCTTAACTGAGATAAATTCATTCTAGCACCTCCTTTTTATTGTATTTTACATTTAAACTTCTTCTACTTTTACTAAATGAGTAACTTTACTAACCATTCCACGAATAGCTGCATTGTCCTGATGAACTTTACTACTATTAATCTTTCTAAGACCTAGTGCTTGAATTGTTTTTTTGTGCTTTGGAATAGCTCCAATTGTAGATCTTACAAGAGTTACCTTAATATTTGCCATCTTAACTTCCTCCTAACCTAGAATTTCTTCTACAGATTTTCCACGAAGTTTTGCAACTTGCGCTGGAGTTTTAAGTGCAGCAAGCCCTTCAATTGTAGCATGTACTACATTCTTTTTATTATTAGAACCTAAAGACTTAGTTCTTATATTACGAATACCAGCAAGTTCTAGTACTGCACGTGCAGGACCACCTGCGATAACTCCTGTTCCTTCAAAAGCTGGTTTTAAAAGAACACTTGCTCCGCCGAATTCTCCAACTAACGGATGATAAATACTATCTACATCATTTCTCTCAACATAAATTAAGTTTTTCTTAGCATCTTCAATACCCTTCTTAATTGCATCAGGAATTTCCATTGCTTTGCCTAACCCAACACCAACGTGACCATTTCCATCTCCAACAACAACTAAAGCTGAAAATCTAAATGTACGACCACCTTTAACAACCTTTGTTACACGTTTAATTGTAACAACTTTTTCAGCCAATTCTAATGATTTATAATCAATTAATTGTCTTCTTGCCACCGATAGTTCCTCCTTTATCAGAATTGTAAGCCAGCTTCACGAGCGGCCTCTGCTAAAGCTGCAACTCTCCCATGATATATAAACCCACCACGGTCAAATACAACTTCATTAATACCTTTAGCAATTGCTACCTTAGCAATCGCGTTTCCAACCACCTTAGCTGCTTCTATATCAGAACCTTTTTCAAGTCCTAGATCTTTTACTACTGAAGATGATGAACCTAAAGTAATACCCTTATCATCATCTATTAGCTGTGCATAAATATGCTTTTCACTTCTATATACTGACAATCTAGGTCTTTGCTCAGTACCAGAAATTTTATTACGAATTTTTTTGTGTTTCTTAACACGAATGTCACTACGCGATTCTTTGTGTACCATTTATGCCACTCCTTTACCTTATTATTTTTTACCTGTTTTACCTTCTTTACGTCTAATAACTTCATTAACGTATTTGATCCCTTTACCTTTATAAGGTTCTGGAGGACGTTTGAAACGAATTTCCGCAGCAAATTGACCAACATGTTCTTTATTAATTCCGGCAACTATAATTTTGTTACCTTCAACAGTTGTACTAATACCATCTGGATCTTCCATTTCAACAGGATGAGAATAGCCTAAGGAAAGAACTAATTTTTTACCTTGCTTTTGAGCCCTATAACCAACACCATTAATTTCTAATTCTTTTGTATATCCTTGTGTTACCCCAGTTACCATATTAGAAATTAAGGTTCTTGTTAAGCCATGTAAAGACCTATTACGTTTTAAATCATTTGGTCTAGTAACTGTAACTTGATTTCCTTCTATTTCGATATTCATTGCTGAATCAAATGTTTTTGCTAATGTTCCTTTTGGGCCTTGTACTGTTACAGAGTTACCTTCATTTAAAGTAACAGTTGCACCTGTAGGAATATCTATTGGCATTCTACCAATACGTGACATGGTTACACCTCCTTAAACTTTTGTTACCAAATAAATGCTATAACCTCTCCGCCAACATTTTGTTTTCTTGCTACTTTATCAGTAATAACACCTTTGTTGGTTGAAATTATCGCTGTCCCAAGACCACCTAAAACTTTAGGCAAATTATCTGTATCAGCATATACACGCAGTCCTGGTTTGGAAATTTTTTTAATCCCCGAAATAACTTTTTCGTTTTTAGTTTTTCCATATTTTAATTTCATACGAATTGTTTCTTTAACGCCATCTTGGATAACTTCGTATCCCTTTATATACCCTTCTTCTAACAATATTTCAGCAATTGCTTTTTTCATTTTAGAAGATGGAATTTCTACTGTATCATGTTTTGCAGTGTTTGCATTCCTAATTCTTGTAAGCATATCTGCAACTGGATCGCTCATTGTCATTTCACATTACCTCCTTCTTTAGAATTACCAGCTTGCCTTTTTAACGCCTGGAATTTGTCCTTTGTATGCCAAGTCTCTAAAGCATACACGACATATGCCAAATTTTCTTATATAAGCATGAGGACGCCCACAAATACGGCATCTTGTATAAGCCTGAGTAGAGAATTTAGCTTTTCTCTGTTGCTTAACTTTCATAGATTTTTTTGCCATGTTAAACCTCCTTATTAGAAATAGCGACTTTGTTAAGTTAATCTATACAATTTATTAAACTCTTATCTAAATAAGAAACTTAAGTCACCACCGATAATACTTAACAGCCCCAAATACAAGTACTTATTTTTGGAAAGGCATACCAAATTGAGTTAACAGCTCACGAGATTCTTCATCCGTTTTAGCAGTTGTAACAACAATGATATCCATCCCACGAACTTTATCAATTTTATCATACTCGATCTCTGGAAAAATAAGTTGCTCTCTAATTCCTAAAGCATAATTTCCACGTCCATCAAATGCAGTAGAGCTAACCCCACGGAAGTCACGTACTCGAGGTAATGCTATATTTACCAAACGATCTAAAAATTCATACATTTTTTTACCACGTAAGGTTACTTTACACCCAATTGGCATACCCTCACGAATTTTAAATGCTGCTAATGATTTCTTAGCTTTTGTAATAACTGGCTTTTGGCCTGAAATCATTTCCATATCTCTAACAGCATTTTCTAACACTTTAGAGTTATCTTTTGCTTCTCCAACACCCATATTAATTACAATTTTTTCAATCTTTGGTACTTCTAACTTATTTGTATAGTTGAATTTATCCATCATAGAGGTAACGATTTGTTCGTTATATCTATCTTTTAATCTACTCATTAATTGATTGCCTCCTTTCCTTAATAATTAATCAATTGTTACGCGTTCGCCTTTAACTATAGCAATACGTACTTTTTTATCACCTTTAATCTCAGTTCCTAAACGTACTGGTTTACCTTTATGAAGGTACATAACATTTGAAATGTGTATAGGGTGTTCCCTTTCAATACGGCCACCTTGTCCTGTAGCATTAGGCTTTTGATGTTTCCAAACCATGTTTACGCTGCTAACAACAACTCTATTATTTTTACGGTCAACATAAGTGATATTACCTTCTTTACCTTTATCTTTTCCAGCAATAACAACTACCCTATCGCCCTTTTTTAATTTAGTTTTCATATGTCCACCTCCTTATAGAACTTCTGGAGCAAGGGATAAAATTTTGGTATATTTCTTTTCCCTTAATTCTCTTGCTACTGGTCCAAATATACGGGTTCCTCTTGGATTTTTGTCCTCTTTAATAATAACCGCTGCATTTTCATCAAAGCGAATGTATGAACCATCTGTTCTTCTAATTTCTTTTCTAGTACGTACGACTACAGCTTTAACTACATCACCTTTTTTTACAACGCCACCGGGTGTTGCCTGTTTAACAGATGCTACTATAACGTCTCCTACACTAGCATATCTTCTAGTCGAGCCCCCTAATACACGGATGCATAAAATTTCTTTAGCACCAGTATTATCAGCTACTCTTAGTCTGCTTTCTTGTTGGATCATTAGAAATTGCCTCCTCTCATACTTTGCTATTTCGCTCTTTCAACGATTTCCACTAATCTAAAACGTTTTGTTTTTGACAATGGTCTAGTCTCCATAACTTTTACACGATCACCAATTTGACACTCATTTTTTTCGTCATGGGCATGTAATTTATAAGTTCTTTTCATAATTTTTCCGTAAAGAGGATGTTTTACATTGTTAACAACAGCAACTGTTATAGTTTTATCCATCTTGTCACTGGTTACCATTCCTACTAACGTTTTACGCAAATTTCTTTCTGCCACGATTTTACCTCCTATCTATTACACTGCCTGTTTCTGAGTAATAATTGTTTGAATACGTGCTATATTCCTTCTCACGTCTTTAATTCTTGCCGTATTGTCTAATTGGTTGGTAGCATTTTGAAATCTTAAGTTAAAAAGTTCTTTCTTTGCATTTACCAACTCAGATTTTAACTCATCAGCACTTTTGGCTCTTAAATCATCTAAAATTGCTTTAGTTTTCACTACCATCACCCGCCATTTCTTGTTCTGCACGAGATTGAATTTTACACTTAACCGGTAACTTATGCACCGCAAGTCTTAACGCCTCTCTTGCTACCTCTTCAGCTACACCTGATAATTCAAACATTACACGACCAGGCTTAACTACTGCAACCCAGTACTCTGGAGAACCTTTACCAGAACCCATCCTAGTTTCTGCTGGTTTTGCAGTTACAGGTTTATCAGGGAATATCTTGATCCAAACTTTACCACCACGTTTAATATAACGTGTCATTGCGATACGGGCTGCTTCTATCTGGTTAGATGTGATCCAACCTGGCTCTAATGCTACTATACCGAATTCACCATAAGTTATTTTGTTACCACGAGTAGCTTGCCCTTTCATACGCCCACGGAATTGTCTACGACGCTTTACTCTTTTTGGCATTAACATTAGTTATCGCTCCCTTCCTTTTTAGCTGCTTTTTGTGGAAGAACTTCTCCTTTATAGATCCATACCTTGATACCAACTTTACCATAGGTAGTATTTGCCTCAGCAAAACCATACTCTATATCAGCTCTTAATGTTTGTAATGGAATAGTACCTTCTGCATATGCTTCAGTACGAGCCATCTCAGCTCCACCTAAACGCCCTGAACATGAAACTTTTATACCTTTTGCACCTACTCTAAATGCTTTTGAAATAGCTTGTTTCATTGCACGTCTAAAAGCAACACGATTCTCTAATTGCAATGCCACATTCTCAGCTACTAATTGAGCATTACCCTCAGGACGTTTGATTTCCACAATATTAATAGAAACTTTAGATTTAGTAAGTTTTTGCACATCCTGACGAAGTGCTTCAATAGCTGTTCCACCTTTACCAATAACGATACCAGGTTTAGCGGTAGATACATGTACTCTAACACGTCCTGTCATTCTTTCAATCTCGATTTTATCAATCCCAGCAGTATATAGCTTTTTCTTAATATACTTTCTGATTTTATTATCTTCTACTAGAAAATCTGCAAAATCTTTCTTATCTGCATACCATCTCGCATCCCAGTCTTTAATAATTCCAACTCTTAACCCATGAGGATTTACTTTTTGACCCATTGTTAACCTCCTTATCTTTCATTTAATATCACTGTAATGTGACTAGTTTGTTTGTCAATTCTAAAAGCTCTACCTTGTGCACGTGGACGAATTCTTTTTAAGGTTGGCCCTTGTGTAGCGTATGCTTCCTCTACATAAAGGTCCCTAGTGCTTAATCCATCATTGTGTTCGGCATTTGCAATAGCTGAATTTAATACTTTCTCAATAACATCAGCTGCATACCTTGGAGTATATCTTAAAATACCTAATGCAGTAGTAATGTCTTTACCTTTAATCTGATCAAGTACAATTTTAGCTTTAGAGCTTGAAAGTCTAACATATTTTGCTTTTGCAAAAGGTCTTTCTTCTCTGTTGTCATAATTTCTTTGTTGCTTAATTTTGGATCTGTGTCCTTTAGCCATTATTAAAATCCTCCTTCCCAAAAATTAGCTCATTTACCTCACTCTTGATCTCTTATCCGCATCTTTACCATGTCCACGATATGTTCTAGTCATAGCAAATTCACCTAATTTATGGCCTACCATGTCTTCTGTAATAAATACAGGCACATGCTTTCTACCATCATGAAGTGCAATCGTATGACCTACCATTTCAGGAAATATTGTTGAACGACGTGACCAACTTTTAATTACTTTTTTCTCATCTGCAGCATTCATAATTTCTATTTTTTTTAATAAATGTTTGTCTGCAAATGGTCCTTTTTTAATTGAACGAGCCATTTATACTACCTCCTACTCTCAACTATTATTTTTTATTACGAGGACGTACAATATACTTATTAGAATGTTTATTTTTCTTTCTAGTTTTGTACCCAAGTGCTGGTTTACCCCAAGGAGTACATGGAGCTGGACGACCGATTGGCGATCTACCTTCACCACCACCATGAGGGTGATCATTCGGGTTCATAACAGAACCACGGACAGTTGGACGGATACCTTTATGACGATTACGTCCTGCTTTACCAATGTTAATTAACTCATGCTCACCATTTCCTACAGCCCCAATAGTTGCTTTACATTCAGCTGGTATTAATCGCATTTCACCAGAAGGTAATTTTATTGTTGCATATTTTCCGCCACTTCCAGTTCCTTTACCCATAAGCTGAGCTGAAAGACCTGCGGCACGAACTAATTGTCCACCTTTTCCTGGCTTCATTTCCACATTATGAATCATTACTCCAACTGGCATATCTTTTAATTTTAAAGCATTTCCTGGTCTAATTTCAGCTTGTTCACCACTCATGATTTTTTGGCCCACTGTAAGACCTTCTGCCGCTAAAATATAACGCTTTTCACCATCTGCATAATGAAGTAATGCTATATTAGCAGTTCTATTTGGGTCATACTCAATGGCTGCAACAGTAGCCGGCACTCCATCCTTATTACGTTTAAAGTCAATAATTCTGTATTTTATTGTAGCGCCGCCACCACGATGACGCACCGTAATCTTACCTTGGTTATTCCTACCTGAATTTTTCTTTAATTTAATTACTAAAGACTTTTCAGGTTTACTCTTCGTAATTTCTGCAAAATCAGAAGAAGTCATGTGTCTTCTAGAAGGGGTATATGGCCTAAATTTTTTGATACCCATCGATATTTCACTCCTTTCAATATACACACACCCGTGTGTTTCATATTACGATATTACATACCTTGGAAAAAGTCGATATCAGTACTTTCAACTGTAAGTTTAACAATAGCTTTTTTATACTTACTAGTTTTTCCTGAAGTTCTCCCACGACGTTTGGTTTTTCCATCATAATTCATAGTATTTACTTTATCTACTTTAACGCCTTCAAACATTTTTTCTACTGCTTCTTTAATCTGAGATTTTGTAGCAGTTGGGTGTACTAGAAACGTATATTTTTTCTCAGCCATGTCATTCATACTTTTTTCAGTAATAACTGGTCTTCTGATAATGTCATAATATTTAATCTCTGCCATTACGCGTACACCTCCTCAATTTTTTGTAATGCTTCTTTTGTTACTACAAATGTGTCATACTTCAATACATCATATACATTAAGATTATTTACAGCAGAAGTTTTAATACCAGGGATATTATTTGCTGATAACATAACATTTTTGCTTGAAGTTCCGTCAGTCACAATTAAAGCCTTCTTTAATTTTAATGAAGATAACACATTAACCATGCTCTTAGTTTTAATCTCATTTAATACTAAATCTTCAAGTACAACGAATTTTTTGTCATTTACTCTTGTAGTTAATGCACATTTTAAAGCCATTTGTTTTTCTTTTCTATTCACTTTGAAAGAATAATCACGTGGTTTAGGAGCAAATACAACACCACCGCCTGTCCATTGTGGTGAACGAATAGATCCTTGTCTAGCTCTACCTGTTCCTTTTTGTCTCCATGGTTTTCTACCACCACCACGTACTTCAGCACGTGTTTTAGTCGATTGAGTACCCTGACGTCTATTTGCAAGATGCAATACTACTGCTGAATGGATTAAGTGCTCTTTAACTTCTACGCCAAAAATTGCATCACTTAATTCAATATCTCCAACCTGTTGCCCGTCCATATTTAAAACAGCTACATTTGCCATAAAATTTATCCTCCTTTCCTAAGCTTTTACACTATCTTTTAATGTAATAATAGAACCTTTAGGTCCTGGAACACTACCTTTAATAAGAATTAAATTTTTATCTATATCAACTCTCACTATTTCAAGGTTTTGTACAGTAATATTATCACATCCCATATGGGAAGGTAATCCTTTACCTTTCATTACACGTCCTGGGTTAGTTGCTGCACCCATTGAACCTGCATGTCGATGATATTTAGAACCATGAGCCATAGGACCTCTACTATATCCATATTTTTTAATTGAACTAGTGTAACCTTTACCCTTAGTTATACCTGAAGCATCAATTTTATCTCCAGCTGCAAATACATCAGCTTTAATTTCATTTCCTACTTCAAATCCACTAATATCATCTAATCTAAATTCTTTAAGGTACTTTTTAGGTGTTACCCCTGCCTTAGAAAAGTGGCCTAATTTAGGTTTAATCATTTGCTTTTCTTTAGCATTGATAAATCCTACTTGAATTGCTTCATATCCATCATTTTCCTTAGTTTTCTTTTGGATTACTGTACATGGACCAGCCTCTAGTACTGTTACTGGTATTAAATTAGCTTGTTCATCAAATATCTGAGTCATGCCAATTTTTTTTGCCATAATCGCTTTTTTCATTTTTCTTGCACCTCCATTATCTACAGCGGATTGCCGAAACAATCATACTAGATTATTGTTTAACTTTAATATCTACACCAGCTGGTAAGTCTAGTCTTGTAAGAACTTCAACTACTTTTGGCGTTGCTTCAATATCAATAAGTCTTTTATGCGTTCTTTGCTCGAATTGCTCACGTGAATCTTTATATTTGTGCACTGCACGAAGAATTGTAATAACTTCTTTCTTAGTTGGTAGTGGTATAGGTCCACTTACTTGAGCACCCGATTTTTTTGCTATTGATACTATTTGTTCCGCAGTTTGATCTATTAATTTATGATCATATGCTTTTAAAGTAATACGCATTTTTTTGCTAGCCATAAAAAAAGTCCCCTCCTTTTCGTACTTATTTAAACCAGTACAACGTTAGGTGACTGTATATTTTTTAAGATATATTATAAGCCGACAAACTTACTAAAACTATCTAAATTATACAGTGACTTTTGCCGTCTAGTTTCTTGAACCGACATTCCCTCCCCGAAAATTTATCTAAATTCGATAACAACCTTTCGGATCTTTGCTCTCAATGTCACAACAAAAATGATTATAACTTATTTATAAAAATAAAACAAGGTCTTTTTTATATTATTTTTCAAGGTTACTGTTTTGACGCATATATTTATAGTCCCAATTCTATCAAAAATTATTCAATATGACTGAAGCTATACCTGAATATCAGGTATTTTAATAATTACTTAGATTATTGCCACCTAACTTAAGTTATATTCCATCTAAAATAAAACATATTAAAAAAAAGGAGAGATTACTCTCCCCCTTTTTTGCATAATTATTCAATAATTGATGCAACTACTCCCGAACCTACTGTACGGCCACCTTCACGAATAGCAAAACGTAATCCTTGTTGCATTGCTATTGGATGGATTAATTCAATTTCCATTTGAATGTTATCGCCTGGCATACACATTTCTGTTCCTTCTGGTAATTGAATTACACCAGTTACATCAGTTGTACGGAAATAGAATTGTGGTCTATAGTTTGAGAAAAATGGCTTATGACGACCACCCTCTTCTTTTTTAAGAACGTAAACTTCCGCGTTGAATTTAGTGTGTGGAGTGATTGAACCTGGCTTACATAAAACTTGACCACGTTCGATTTCTGTTCTTTGAACACCACGAAGAAGTGCACCGATATTATCGCCTGCTTCACCTTGATCTAATAATTTACGGAACATTTCAACTCCAGTACATACAACTTTACGTGTTTCTTCTTTGATACCAACAATTTCAATTTCATCTGAAACTTTTAATATACCTGTTTCAATACGTCCTGTTGCAACTGTACCACGTCCAGTAATTGAGAATACATCCTCAACTGGCATAAGAAATGGCTTTTCAGTGTCACGCTCTGGTGTAGGAATATACTCATCAATTATTTCAAATAATTCAACGATTCTATCTCCCCATTTACCCATTGGGTCATTAAGAGCTTGTAATGCTGAACCTTGAATAATTGGTGTATCATCACCTGGGAAGTCATATTCACTTAGTAGTTCACGAATTTCCATTTCTACTAATTCAATAAGCTCTTCATCGTCTACCATATCACATTTGTTTAAAAATACAACTATATATGGTACACCAACTTGACGAGATAAAAGAATGTGCTCACGTGTTTGAGCCATTGGACCATCAGTTGCAGCACAAACTAGGATTGTTCCATCCATTTGAGCTGCTCCTGTAATCATGTTTTTAACATAATCGGCATGCCCTGGACAGTCAACGTGTGCATAGTGACGATTTGGTGTTTCATACTCAACGTGTGCTGTAGAAATTGTGATACCACGCTCTCTCTCTTCTGGAGCTTTGTCAATATTTTCAAAATCTACCGCCTCACCAAAACCATATCTTTCATGAAGAGTTTTTGTGATTGCCGCTGTAAGTGTAGTCTTACCGTGGTCAACGTGTCCGATTGTTCCAATATTCACGTGTGGTTTGTTACGTTCAAATTTAGCTTTAGCCATTTTTAATATCCTCCTTATAATTAACTGAGTAAGTTAACTCAGAATAATTGTATTATAAATAATTATTTTTTTATTTTCAAGTAGCATTCTACTTTATTTTGCATCCGCAATAACTTTATCTTGTATGCTCTTTGGACACTGTTCATAATGGTCAAATTCCATAGAATAGTTTCCACGTCCTTGTGTTCTAGAACGTAAGTCAGTAGCATATCCAAACATTTCAGATAATGGTACAAATGCTCTAATTTCTTGTGCACCAGAGCGTGCTTCCATTCCTTCTATACGACCACGTCTAGAGTTAATATTACCTATAACGTCTCCCATATAGTCTTCTGGAACCACTACTATAACTTTCATAATAGGCTCTAGTAAAATTCCACCAGCTTTTTTCATAGCATCTTTAAATGCCATAGAACCTGCAATTTTAAATGCCATCTCAGAAGAGTC
>MDJM01000063.1 GCA_001994995.1 Candidatus Parepulonipiscium sp. PG-Nuni2H_MBin01
TTCTATGGTGTCTATATCAAATATAACGGAGCAAATAAATGCTTAGTCTAGTCAACCGAGCTTTTACAAGCTCCCACTTCTATAAGTGGGAGTAGTTGACTTGTGCTAATATTTCATTAACTTCTTCTATAGGAAGCTCCGTATCAGCTGCAATCTGCTCTGCTGACATATGAAGCTTTGTAAATAACGTTTTCACTATACCACGCTTCTCACCTATTTCAATACCTTGCTCCTTGCCTATTTCAATACCACGCTCCTGTCCAGTAGCTTCTCCTTGTTGTATAAATGTCCTTTCCCACTTATCTAATGCTTCACCCATCGTTACCTCCTTCTTATTGCCCTTTTGAGTAGCAAGGCTAATAAATTTTACTTTATTACTTACCTTACCAATAAATCTTAATACATCTGACTTCATTATATGATGGCCATACTTTTCGTATACTTCACTAACTTGCTCAGTCATCAGCAACTTAGTAATATTAAAAGCTTGAGTACAATCAGGATGGCTAAACTGATAGCTTTCGGCATCAATTAATTGCATTAAATTCATATTATAGTCTGACACAAACTTTTGCAAATCTTCAGGCATGTCTATAAACATATCACTTAGTTTTAACGGTCCATCCCATGGGGTTTTACCATAGTAGATAACTAGAGTAATCACTGGATGCAGTTTATCAGTTGCCTTAATACCAGATAAGAACTCAGCAGGTGTATCTAAATTAATGCCGTGTTGTTTATTGTAATCAGTTAATGCTCGTATTTGTTTTAAATAATTTAACGCATCCATTATCATAACTCTAAGTGGCATTGAATAATGCACTTCCATTTGCGACTCAATACCGAGTAGTATAAAATCTGTTCCATGGTAATGCTTTTTAACAACATCCCTATTTCTCGCGATTGACTGCATATCACCTAAAATATCAATTACGCCAGATATATCAGTATCAGCTTCCACAAGCTGAGTTGGGTCAATGATTTGCTCGCCACCAAAACAACAAGTATTAAATAAATCTGCAAATCGTTCGTTGATTCTCCAGAAGTCTTTTAATATCGTGTCGCTTTTAACTTTGGCCATATCTCTTGCTATTTTTGACATTATGGATATTCTCCTTTATGTTATGTCTATTATAAAATTATAACCTTATTTCGCAAATTTTATAATAAAAAAAAGGGAGTTTCCTCCCTGTTATAATAAAGCTTTAAATTCCTCCCAAGCGACTGGGCGAGAGAAGTAGTAACCTTGAATTAATCCAAAACGTTTTAACGTATCAAATTGCTCCTGCGTTTCAATTCCTTCTAACACCAATTGCATATTTAAAATTTTAGCTATTTGGCTAATTACATCAATAATCGCATAATCCTTTTCAGTAGCATCATCCACAAAGATTTTATCAATTTTAAGCACATCCAAATGATATGCCTTTAAGTAACTAAACGATGAATAACCCGTTCCAAAGTCATCAAGCGCAACATCTATACCAAGCATTTTTAGCTTATCTAAATTTTGCTTTACTATCTCCTGCTCTTCCATCAATACGCCTTCTGTAATTTCAAAACAAACGTATTTATAATCAACTCCATGCTTATCCAAAATCCCTTTAATGTCGCGGATAAATGTTGGTTCCATAAGTTGAATTGGTGAAATGTTAATAGAGATTTGTATATGATGGCCTTCATCTAATAAAATGCTTAAGTCGCGCGCCACTTTATCAATTATCCAGTTGCCTAAGTCTATAATCATACGAGTTTGTTCCGCAACGTAAATAAATTCATTCGGCGGAACAAATCCTAAATCTGCGCTAAACCAGCGGATAAGCGCTTCTGCTTTTTGCACTTTCTTATTTCCGTCTATTATAGGCTGATAGTAAATAACGAATTCATCAATTAGAAGTGCTAGTTTAAGCGCATTTTTAATACTTTCTTCCTTTATATAGCGCTCATAAAGTTCATAGTTAAATAGCAATAGGTCAGCAGATGCAATCCCTTTTTTCTCTTTTAGCATTACATATAGCTTTGTAATTAAATCATCCTCGCTAGCTGTGTGAAATGGGCACAAAACTGCTACTGAGTTAAACTCCAGCTGCGTTGTTGCTATATCTGAATAAACACATAGCTCGGGTAAGATAGACATGATTTTTTGGCGATAAAACTCCTCCACGCTATGCTTAAGGTTTTCTACTCCTAATATAATAATAAACTCATCACCGCCATATCTAATAACATCACCTTTTGATCCCTGTATTGCAGTTGTAAGCTTGCGTGAAACGTCGCATAAAATCTGATTACCCATCTTCTCGCCATAAGAGTCGTTTATGTTTTTAAAGTTTTTAATGTCTAACAGCATCACGACAAACGGTTTATGCGTTTTAGCGAATTTCTCATATACAACTTTAAACATTTTACGATTCCCTAAGTTAGTGAGTTCATCATGATATAAAATGTGTTTAATTTTTTTAGGCAAACTTTGTTCCACAAATTGCGCCATTTCAGCAATTTGAGTGAGTTTAGCATTATATTCAGGGTAGTTTTCACCCAGCTCTGCTATAATGTGGTCCAAGCTGCGAACTGCTGTCCACACAGGTTTAATAATAACCGATATAATTATAATTATAAAAGCTGTAATCCCAAAGCTCAGTAGCAAAATGTGGCTAACAACATATGTGCTGTTTTCTGCCACATACAGATTAGCTTTAACTGCATTAGTGTCAGTAGCTAATACAATCGTCGTATTTAGCTCGCTATACTTAGCAATATGTATGCTATCATCATACATATCTGCGTAATCCACATCGCTGTAATATATAATCTCATTATCAACGTAGCCAATAACTCCATTATCATATTCTATAAATACATCCACATCGTCATTAGCTAACTGCCTAATTAAATCTTCTAAATAAATATCGATTAAAATTGCCCCCAAAATTTCATCAGTCTCAGGATCCGCAATCATTTTAATAGTACCCGTTGTTAGAGAATTATCTATATAGTCATTGTGTACGCTTAAAACGTAAGTTTCATTTGGATTTTGTACCATTTCATCTTTAAACCATGGGCGTGCGAATATATCATATTCTTGCGTTAATAGGTTGTTTGACGAGACGTAAAATTCGCCTTCAATGCTAGTAACAACCATTTTATCAACAAAACTCATATTAGACAAAATGCCAGAGAAGTTATGTACGTCTTGTAATAGACGATTTACATCATTATCATTGCGCCCGACTTCAGCTAAGCGTTTTAAAGTTTCCACCAAGTTGTAGTCATCGGCTAAAACCGTTGTAGTGTTTTTTAACAGCTCAATATCCTTTTTCAGTTGTGATATAGCCTCATCGCTTTGCATTCCACTTATCGACCTTGCTGTATTGTTGTCTATAAGCATAATGGATGAGATGGTCATGTAGATAACTACTGCTATAAATAGTACTCCTAATATAAGCAGCTTTAAATCTATAATCTTATTCTTCATAAAATTCCCCCTTCTAGGTGTTTAGATTAATCATAACATAGATTTTACGTTATGTTAATAAGCAAAATTTGCGCCAATAAAAAACGAGCCGAAGCTCGCCTTTGTAATTTAGTATTCATATAATAATGAAAGAACTTGCTCAGGGTTTTGATTAGCCTGAGAAATCATAGCTTGTGAAGCCTCGCTTAATATGTTGTACTTTGTGAGTTGCACCATTTCGGTTGCCATATCTGTATCGCGTATGGAAGATTCCGCGCTTTGCAGGCTTTCGGAAGTGTAGTCTACGTTTTTAACTGTATGTTCTAACCTATTTTGTACTGCACCTAGCAAAGCGCGCTGAGAGTTAATTTGTTCAACAGCAGAGTCTATCATAGCAAGTGAAGCGCTAGCCGATTCTTTATCAGCAAGACTAACGTTTTCGAGTTCAAGAGCTATTACACCCATAGCTTGAATTTTAATGCTAGTTTTTTGGTCTTGATTTGCTCCAACGTGAAAATCATAAGTAACAGAGCCGGTAAGAGATTCGTTAAATGTATAACCTGAATCTGAATCAGAAATCGAAAGCGTAGCAGCGCTATATACAGCAGCCATTTCATTTAAATAGTCAACATCAGCGTCTTCGGCATTATCGTTAGCTGAACTTGACGTATTGTCTATGCCGTTTTCCAAATAAGTGTAGTAAGTTACACCATTGCCATATTCAGTGCTCATAATGCTATTAGTTAGAGATAGCGAAGTGGCAGTGGCAGTTGACGTAGAGTTAGTGGCAGAAGTGGAAGCTTCGCCGGCAAGCACTTTGTGGTCATTAAAATTGGTGTATTCAGCAATATTATCGATTTCCTTAAGCAGTTCCATAGCTTCTGTATTCATTTTATCGCGGTCGGACTCTGTGTAAGTGTCATTAAGCGATTGAACCGTAAGTTCTCTCATACGTTGCAAAATGGATTGTGACTCACTAAGAGCGCCGTCTGCAGTTTGAATTAGTGAGATGGCATCTTGCGAGTTGCGGCTAGCTTGGTCCAAGCCTTTAATCTGATTGCGCATTTTTTCAGAAACAGCTAGCCCAGCTGTATCATCAGCGGCTCTATTTATGCGCATGCCAGATGAAATCTTTTCCACCGAGTTAGCTTGAGAGTCATTGTTCATTCCATAATATCGTGTTGCGGTGTCTGCATTTAGGTTGTTGTTTATTACCATATTCATTCCTCCTTGAATTTAAATTTATGCCGTCCGTGACAGGTTGTGAATTTTCAACCTATAACATGTATATCAGGTTTTTATGCAAATTATTAATATTTATGCTATTTTTTTGTTATTCATATAAAAAAAGCCTCTGTTGTAATAACAAAGGCCAGTTAAAGTCTTATTCCACTATATATTCTGCTCCATCGCCTACTCGGCTAATTATTACGTCAGCTTCGATTGCTTCTTCGATTGCTTCTTCTTCGATTGCTTCTTCAAGTGCTTCTTCTACTTCTTCGATTGCTTCTTCTTCTTCAATTGTTTCTTCTATTACTTCTTCTATATATAATTCGTAGTGAATAAATTCATCGCTTACAACTTCGCCTGCAATAAATTCATCAACTACGATTTCGTCGATAGCGTCGTCTTCAACAACTTCGTCTACTGCGATTTCGTCGATAGCGTCGTCTTCAATAACTTCATCCACTACTACTTCGTCGATAACTTCATCTTCAACAACTTCGTCTACTACAACTTCATCAACTACAATTTCGTCTGCAACTTCATCTTCAATAACTTCGTCTACTATGATTTCGCCGATAACGTCACCTTCAACAACTTCATCAACTACGATTTCGTCTTCAACATCATCTACAATAACTTCGTCTACTACGATTTCATCTTCAACATCATCTTCAACTTCATCTGCAACAACTTCGTCAACTATAACATCGTCTGCAACAACATCATTAACTACAACATCGTCTTCAATGACTTCATCGATTACACGTTCTACAACATCTTCCATATCATCAAACACATCCTCAGTCATAAGTCCAAAAGTCGCAGGAGCTGCTGGCTCTTCTTCATGCGCTAGCGACATTACCGAAGCAGTAGCAGTACCATTAGCAATAGCCGTAGCCTGCTCCCAAGTCATAGCCCCCTTATTATCATAAACATTTTGTAATATAGCACGAAATGTAGTTGAGTCGTCAGAAGCTACTATAGTGTCTGTGTTAGAGTCTGGATTATCTTCAGATTTAGTTACCTTATATCCATACTCCACAGCTGTAATAGTTGTAGAGTTATATACTATTAAAGCTTCGGCAATAGCATCATCTAAATTCTTGTACTGATCACTATTTGCATCATAACCATTACGCAAACTTATAGTTTGTAAAGCTAGAATACGGAAAGAAGTTTTAGCATATGCAGTATCCTCTTGAACGCCGTACTGAGCATTATACTTATTGTAATCTTTTAATAAATCATCATAAGCATTAACAATATCGGAGTTAGAAGAATTTTGGTTATTGTAAGCAGTATTTGCAGCAGTTATATTCGCATTAAATGTTGCTAAATCTTCTGAAGTAATCCATTTGTAGTTATGAGATACATCAATCCCTTTGTTGCTACTAGTTTTTAAGCTGTTGCGTAACGTTTGGGAGCTAGTAATTAGCGATTTTAGAGCTGCTAAGTTTTCAGTCGTTGGAGTTTGCGCAGGTCCAGTTTCAATTCCGGCGTTATACTTATCAGTAGCTGTAGCTAAGTCAGCAATCGCTTGAGTGATTTGGGCTACGCTATAAGCATATGTCGTATCAGATGCAACTGTATTTGCTGTAGCAATCGCAGATTCGTATGCATTGTAAGTTGATTGACTTACCCAGTTATCCTCATCGCCAAACTCTGATCCGCCTGTAGTAGACGTAGGATTTGCTTCTAATAAAGCTTCAGCTGTACTAATAGCGCTAGATAATGCTGCTCTTTCAGCATCAGCGTCATCTTTAACACCGTCGTTAACTTGTGTAATAATGGTATCTATAGCGCCATTTAGATTAGTAGTTAATGTTTGAAGCGCTTCTGCATCAAATTCTTTAGCTCCAGTTTTATAACTGCTGTAACCATTTGCAGCAGTGCTAATAGCAGTGGTGTAAGTGCTATATACGCTTGAAGTTACCCAATAGTCATTAGTATTTGTACCGTTAGCGCTTACTGAAATTTTATAAAGTTTGCCGTCGGTATAAGTATATCCGCTAGTGCCATCAGTAGTTGACCATTCGCCATTGCTATACGTTGCATCTAGAAGTATTAAGCTATATGCGTTTGTAATTGTAGTTTCCAACGTAGGAAGTATATTAGCATATTCTCCAGTACCAAGTTGTTTAGCGTTTATAAATGCTGTTACAGCGTTATTAAGTGTTGCTGTAGCATTTGCTACCTCGGTAGCAGTTGAATCGTCGTCGTCAAGAACGTCTTGTGCAGTTTGGATTGCAGCTTCTAACGTATCAAATGTTGCTTTGCTTACCCAATACTCATCAGTTGCATACTCATCGCCGTTAACTGTGCTTATAGGCACATAGTTTGTAGCGTTATTCGAATCAACTGTGTTTTCGTAAATATATGATTTAGCGTCAGTAATAGCAGTTTGTAATGGAACTAGAGTATCTCCGCAACCCCATTGAACTTTAGATGAACTGCTATAAACTTTATTATCGCCTTCGACTGTATAGCTACAGAATAGTGCCCAGTAGTTGTTAAATGTAGTATATGCTGCGTTATACTCAGCGTAAGTTACACTAGACGTAATTTTTTCAGTACTGCCGTCAGTTTCATAAGTGTATTTATCATAGTCAGCTTTAGCATTGTTTAAAGCTGCTATAGCTTCATCTAAATCTTCTTGAGTTGCCCATGCTTTATCGTTTGCAGTAGTTTTTCCGTTACGGCTATCAACTGCTATTGCTAAATTGTCATCCTCGTCATATAAATCTCCAGTAGCTTTTTCAACTAGCGTCTTAAACGTTGGCTGCAATTCTATAAACGACTCTTTAGTTCCTGGTGTAGTTGCAATTGAATATTGGAACTCCGTTGCTGCACTATTCATAGTCATCATTGCAGATACTAGCTCTGAGTTGGATGATGCTGAGTTATAACTATCTATAGCATCACTAATCTTCGCCTCATAAGCTGTCATCTGCTCTGGTGTTACCCATTTAAGTGAACTGCTAGTTGCTGCTCCATTTGCTTCGTCAGCTACATATAATGCTGTTGGTATATCATCTGTGTCATACTCTACTAAAGAACCATCAGTATCTAGGTAATTTGTATGACCTATTGAATTTTTAGCGTTATTAATTGCAGTTTGTAAACTAGCTAATGATGCTAAACCTTCACCAGTACCATTTACAATGCCTAAGTTATTAATTACATTTTGCAAGTCGGTTTTCGCACTTACTACATATGCTTCGTTAACGTCAGATTTTATTAGCTCTTCTTGAGCAGTATCAATAGCTTCTTTTAACTCCGTCATCTTATCTGTAGTTATCCATCTATCCGTAGATGCTACGTTCATACCGTTAGTATCGCTAGTTTTTAATGTTGTAGTTAGCGCAGTCGCTTCGGCGATTAAGTTATAAAGTTCATGTTTAGAGTTACTTACATCCAATTGATTAAATTTCTGGAACTCGCCGTCACCTGTATATGCAGGCGTGAAATAGCTTGGGTCTGCAGTTTTACTACCGTCAGAAGTTGCAGTAAGCGTTCTTTCGGAGTCTACTTGAAGAATTAGGTCAGCAATATTCGATGCTGTAGTTCCATCTCCTGCTATTATAGCGTTATCTCCTGTGCGATAAGTCGATTTAAAAGTATTAATAACATCTATAAAAGCATTTTTATCATCAGTTGATGCATATTTTAACACAGTACCATCTTCGGTACCGTCATGAGTATTAATATAAATATACTCTGCATCAGTTGGTTCAACGAGGTGTTGTAATCCATCAGTCTCATCGTCTAGGAGTATGCTACCTGCATAAGCAAGCATATCATCAATCGTCTCATCAAATATAGCTAATAAAGCTATTACAGTCTCTTTTGAACCGTCTTGATACTTAGATTGGAATTCGGCAAATGCTGTAGTTAACTCTGATGCAAACGTAGTTAACTGTGTACTAGAATATGTTGTAGCGTTATTATTGTCAGTAGTAGTATAAGTACCATCACTATTGTCAGTTTTGTCATAAAGTATGTCTACATACTCATAAAATACGTCTAAAAACTCATTGTATTCTGTTTGTGTAACCCAAGGAGCGCCATCGGTAATATCAGTTCCGTTGTTATCGCTAGTTACAACCTTAGTTCCATCAGCCGTTATATCAGATAACACGTGTAATTCGTCATTTACAGCCTTTATAATAGTATCTAATGAGTTGCAAGCATTTTCAAATGCAGATTCGTTATATTCGCTAATGTTTATTCTAAATGTTAGAGTTGCAATTTTTAATGCATTTGTTTGAGTCGTCGCACCCGATTCGGTTGGCACATCAGCGTTATACTCCTCTATAGCGGCGTTAATAGTGGCTACAAAAGTATTCCAGTCCTCTTGTGTTACCCATTTAGTTCCTTTGTCAGTATTTATATCATTACCATGCCCTTGAGGACTTACTTGCACTTGTAGTAACCCAGTTGCGTCAGCAATTTCGTCAGCAAAGCAAGTTTCAAACCAAGTTGCATCGTCGTCTTTCGTAGCTGCAATTTCATCCTCAGCGTCTAAGCTAAGACCCTTGTAATAAATCTCTTCATATGCAGCTCTTATTGTTTCATGCAAAGTTGCTTGCTTTTCTTGTACCGCTGCAAGTGTTCCGTCTTTTACGGTGTTTAAAAATGTCGTTTGTGCAGTTTGTAATAACCCTAAGTGTTTTTCTAATTGTGTTAACGTGCTAGAGTTAGTTTCACTATCATAACGCTGACCATCTGGTGCTGTTAAAGCTACCCCGTAAGCATCAAGACCGTCGTATGATTCATATGTTGTTAATGCCTCATCATATACAGCTTTAAATTTAGCCCAGTTAGTATCTGATACGTACCATGCCATTACGTCAATTCCATTATTTTCGCTCATTACTGGAATTTCTAAATTGTCCTTCTCGTCAGCTGTGGCATCTTTAATCTCGCCATTTCCACCAGACTCATTATTATAGACATAGCTAATTACAACGTCGTCTGTAGTATTCTCATCTTTAGAACCGTCTTTAGTAGCATCTCCGTCAAGATTTAAGTAGAGGGCAGCTACATCTAATGCTAAATCCAGATCGTTTCTAGCTTCATAAATTTTATTAGTACCAGCAGCGGTCTCAAACGCCTGTTCATACAACTTAACATTAGCTTCTTCCTCCAATATTAAGTCTGTATAGTAAGAAGTGTTAGCTGACCTAGACGCTATTGCTATACTTGATTGTGCTTGGTTATACGTTGTAATCCCTTTGTCTAAAGCCGCTTTTAAGTTATCCCAAACTTCTAGTGAAACCCAATTTGTATTTGGCGCACATTCATTACCTTCAAGCTCACTAATGCTCATTGCCGCTTCAAAGTTTGAAATATCAAATTTAGCAGATGTGCCATCGCTTTCGTCTGCCGCTGTATAAGCATCAGTTGCTTTTCCGTCGCCATACATTTTATTAATCGCTGTTACGATTGCTGTATCTAAGGCTTTCATTGCTGTTTCATAGCTAACTACTACTTCACCTTCGTCAGTAACATCAGCATCTTCATCATAAGTTCCTGTGCTTGTCGCTTCATAGTAATATTTATTTAGATTCTCTATTTGGTCTATTAAACTGTTTATTTGGTGTATTAAACTGTCTACGCTATTCTTATACTGTGTTTGTGCATCTAGTGTAGTCCAGTTAGTATCCGAAGCAACATCCGCACCTTCAAATTCACTTACTTCAATATAACTATGCTCACCAAAAGTATCGCTAATATAAGTAGCTGTAACGTTATCATTTGAATAACTATAAGCCCCATCGTCTGTAGCGTCGGTAGTGTAGTATAAGTATTCTACTACAGCCGTTAAATCGTTAACTCCAATCCCAGTGTCTTCGCCATACACCATTACCGACGATGTTCCTAGCGTTAGTGCAACTACTAATGGCAGGTGTTTCTTAAACTTTCTAATTGCCATATAATCAAGCCCCCTTAAATAATAAATAACAAAAACTAATAACTAAAAATAACTATTAAGAATAAATAATAAAATAAAATAAATGATAAAAACAAATAATAAAATTAAGCATATAAAAAATGCTAAGGATATCCTAATTTCCTTTGCTACAATATATATATCGACCTTGGTTTTAAGTTAAATAGATGTATTAAAACCTAAAAAATGACTTGTCCACCTAAGCTTTCTTTAGTTATTTTAGCTTAAAGTCTATTTATTTTTGCTATTTATGTAAAATTTAAGGTTATTCTTCGGTTATTTATGCCTAAAAAAAAAGACTGTATTGTCTACAGTCTTAATCCATTAAAATCCAACCGCCATGGTCCCAGCTCCAAAACCAACTAGCCTCTAGCTGTTCGAGTTCTTCCACATTAATAGTAGCTGGTGGCTGTTCTTGTGGTGGTTCTTGCGTTTCAAATATGTCCTCTTCAATATAAAAAGCTGGTTCCGTTCCTACTGCCGGTTCCGTTTGTTGATTTTGTTCAGTTTGTTGAGTTTGTTCAGTTTGTTGAGTTTGTTCAACTTCTTGATTAGCAAATTCTTGATTAACACGAATTTGTGCTTCTGTAGTAATTTGTGGCTCCAGTTCTGTAATTTGTAATTGTGGTTCTGCTGCCACTTCGGTGCTAACTTGCATTTCTATATCATTTCTAATTATTGGTTCAGGTACTGTTGCGATTTCGTTTTCTTGGTTAGCATTATCGTGATTAGCGTTTTCTTGATTAGCGTTTTCGTGATTAGCGTTTTCTTGATTTACATTAGCTTGATTTTCCGCCACTATATCTACGCTCCCAATAATGTCCCCAATTTCTATCAATTCTTCATATTCATCACTAATGCTTACTAGCGCGGTTGGTGTGCTCACTAACTGCAACGTTTCTGGAATCGGCACTTGTAACGCTCGCAAATAATTGCCTGCTGATAAACCTGTTAAATCCAATGTCGCTACTATATTGTTTGTATCAAATCCTAATAAATTTTCTGCCTTACCACTAAGCGTTATTATAATCTCAGGCTGCACAATTTCATATTGTAACTGCGGTTCCAACCCTATTACATTAAACGTAACTCGGTTAATATCTATTACAAAGTCATATGTGTTCACCTTCTGAATTTCTATAGTCACTACAGCAGTGCTATCCATTTTATCAATGCACTCAACGCCCGCAGGTAATGTAAACTCTAACTGGCTTGTTGTGTTTTCAATTAAATTGTCTATAGAAAATGGGTTTAATAAGATACTGTCAATTCCATCTATAATCTCTTCTTTACCTACAATAGTAATCTCGCTCGGTGTAACTATCGTATTAGTGTGCAAATATCCCGATGGTAACGAGCCTGTAAACTGAGCCTTAAGCGGTACCACTTTTTTCTTACCTATTGGCAAGATGATTTCCACAGTTTCAGGCGACTTAGTTAACCCTGAAATTTCATAGCCATGTTCATCTAGCGCAATAATAGGCAATGTGTAAGTCAACGTATCTTCAGAAAAGTCGTCCACGTTAATATCTGCTATAACCCAACTGATGCTTTCTAACGCACTTTCGGGGCCAGAAATCTCCACCTCAGTAACTTTGATAATAGGGTCTAACATCATATACTCGCTATCTTCTTTACCTTGGATTTTATAATCAATAGGATAAACTCTATTATCTTCAGTTTCAAACGTCACATATATTGACTGCGGACTATATGATTCCACAACAATACCATCCATTAGAAACTCAAGTGCAATTGGCACCGAGCGTTCGGAAGTTCCTGTGTTTGGATTAAGGTCAGTTACATATGGCGTTAAGTTCATCACAGCACTTACTAGCGTATCGCGGTTAGCCACAAGATAGTCCAAATCCAACCTTTGTCCTTGCACCTTAGCATCAATATCTAAGTTTAGTAAATCTTCTATGTTTAAAATCGAAAAACCTTTTTCTTCTATTTGCGTAAGTCCTATAATCTCAATTGGTATGTCTTTGATTTCCAAAGGTTGCGTGGGGTTTTGAGTGTTAATAACAAATAACCATAGCCAACCAGCTATAATAAACGAAATGATTTTTAAATGTAAGTTATGTTCAAAAATTTTATCCATTTTTCCCTCTCCCTTTCCATAACTTAATTTTTTTCTGAGGAGATTTTCTCTTTTTAGTTATCCCCAGTAACTTTGTCAGCGTTTCTCCATCTAAATCTCTCTTTATGTTACCGTTTCTAACGTATGAAATGTTACCAGTTTCTTCTGATACTACTATTACAATTGCGTCTGTCTCTTCACTCACCCCAATTGCTGCTCTATGTCTTGTACCTAAATCTTTGCTTAGCGATAAGTTGTCACTAAGCGGTAAAAAGCAAGTGGCAGCTGTAATTCTGTTTTTACAAATTATTACCGCACCATCATGTAGCGGTGTATTTTTTTCAAAGATATTTACCAACAGCTGGCTACTTATTACCGCATCAATAATTATCCCTGTTCGTTCATATTCACTAAGCAGCGTAGTTCCTTCAATAACGATTAACGCGCCAGTCTTCACTTTGGCCATTTGCGTTACAGACCTGACAATGCTATTTACGCATGATTCATCTAAAGCCGCCTCTTTTTCCTTTTCAATGTTAGTAGCACTATTACCCCAAAGCTTACCTTGGCCAATCTGCTCCAAAGCTCTTCTAAGCTCTGGCTGAAACAGCACAATCATAGCTATTGTTCCAACCGTTAAAGTGTTCGCTATAATAAAAGATAGCGTATGCAGGCCGAAAAAATATGATAATAATGCTAAAGTCACTATAAATACTACACCCTTAAAAACAGCCCATGTTCTCGTATCCTTTATCCACATGATTAGTTTGTAAATTCCAAATGCTACCAACGACACATCTATAACATCTTGGAGTTGGATAGAGGGAATGGAGAAAAATGGAATTTGTTCTAATGTCGATTGTAAGATTTCCATCACACTTGCCCCTTCTCGTTGTTTTAGAATATTATACCACAAATTTGTCTGTATTATAATAAAAAAAGAGCTTGAAATAAGCTCTTTTAAAAATGATTTTCTGTTCCGCCAAACACTTGAGTAGTTTGTGTTTGCTCATGAAGTTCTATCTTTGGGACTACTTTAACGTAGTAGAAATTATTTTCGTCTTCAAACTGCACATGCTCAGCTCTGCTGTAGTCTAGCACTATAGATAGAAATGCTATAAAGCTAGCAATTATTACGCTAACTATAGTCATAAGAAGCATTAGCGTGATGCTAACGCGAGTGTGTAGTAGCAGCTGAGAAATTAAAAAGCCCAGAGTGCTAATTACACCGCCAACACAAACAGCAACGTAGTTCGCATAGTCAATAGCTTGAAGGCGTATAATGTACACCATAAGAAACACAACTGAAAGTATCGTAATGATAGTTAATATTTCAGTATTAAAAAACGTATTGCGCAACAGATTATTTACCACAATTTCTAGTGCATCAAGAGAAAATCCTGATATTTGGTTGCTACCAACCATAATGGGCAGCTGGCAAAACATATAATAAAAAATGCAGCCACATGCAATTGCTACTATTGCACTAACTCCAAAAAACAAGGCGCTAACTAATGGGACAACATAAACTGCATCTATTGGCAGAAGCAACATAGTAAACAATATAACAATCGATTCGCGAGGAAACAGTCTTATGTACATGACATAAGTGGCGATACATACCGCTGCTACAATTCCTGCTAAGATTAAACTAATGCCGCTAAGATGATAGACTATAACAAACATAGATATAGTGACGATGGCGCTAGAGCGTAGAAACATTGCTATAACAGCTAGCGTTAATATTGTCCAAATATTACTAATAGTGGTGCTCATTCCAATAGCTTTATTAATAGAAACTAAGGCTATAATCATTAAGATAAATCTACTAAGCATTATAATTGCCACTTCATGGCTCTTATAAAATTTTAAAAATGATTGCCTCATCAGCAAAACTTCCTTCTTCATTGATATCCCCTTTCTTCTTCATATGAAGCTCCCTTAACTCCTCAGACAGTTCATTGTATTCTTCACCGCGAGACTGTGCTAGTTTATACCTTTTTCTAAAGATATAAGTTGAGATTAGTGTATATATAACTAACCAAATCCCTACAAATACAGCACCCGGAAAAATGTATTCTGAAAGTAGCTGTGCACTATCCGTAGGCAAATTAAGCCCATGCTCTATCCTCCATAACAAATAGCCGCCCCACATTCCAGCAGTTACGAAAAACACTAGCGTTCTAGTTTTAAAATTGTTTACGAATACATAGTCATTTCTATAATGCGAAAGGATTACCCTATCTTCTTTCATATGAGTCTTATCCTTAACTGCAAGTTTTGTCATCAGAATGATTTTATCCCTATCTACCATTCTAACCCTCCTTTTGTTTGTTTAGTTTGGAGCAAAAGCTGATTTAGTATAGTTTGCCGCACCGTTCCACATAATCCACTCACTTAATATAGCATCATACACAGCATTAATTTGCTGACGCACTTGAAGTTCGGAATAAACTTGATGTGGCTCTACCCACGTTGCAGTAAAGTCTTGCAACCACGGTCTTATTATAGCTTTTCTTTGCGAAATAGGAATTTGCCTAATTACCTCATTAGAAGCTTGTAGCGCCGCTAATATTATTTCATATGGTGCAAGGTCGGGATATGTTTGGCCAAACGAACCTGTGCCATAGTGGGATGGGTAAATCATAGGGCAAACCACATCGAGCCGTTTAACTAACTCTTTATAATCTTGACCTACAATATTAGCATCCACACTGCTAGTTATAATAGTACCAAACACATCTGCAGACACTACAACACCATACGGCTTTAGCTCCTCCATCATAAAGTCGACAAACTGAGAGATAATCTCAGTTTTAGAAACGTCAGTTGGCAAATCTACTCTTGATGCATTCATAGACTCATGAAAGCGAATGTAGTCAAACTGAATTTCCTTAAACCCCACGTTAATCGCTTCCTTACAAACCTCCAAAATGTAATCCCAATTACTAATATCATACGGATTTAGCCACTGCTCCCCCTGAGAAGTAGCATACACTTGCCCATTATAATCTTGTACCATTCGCTCAGGGTGCTTAGTGCTTGCAATCTTATCTTTAAACACAACAATTCTAGCTATTGGATAAACGTTATTTAAATATAAAATTTTCATTAACGAGTAAATGTCGCTAATATAAGGATTATTTCGTACACACCCTGCTTCTAGCAAAACAGGATTGTTGCTATCAAACGTTAAATGCCCATTATCATCTTTTACATCAATAACAAAGCTGTTAATTTCCGTAGTGTTAGCGATACTAATAAGCTCGTCTATATTGCTAGTTTTATAAGCCGGAATATATATTCCCTTAACTTGCGGAATTTGTTTATATGTTGAATAACTAATCATATTTTGAACAAAATCACCTTTATGTTCATCAGAAACTACAAACTCTGCACCACTAAGGTCTTCATCATACAATTTAACTAAATATACCGAAATTATAATTCCCAAAATAATCGCAATTATAGATAGTCTCTTGCTAAGCCCCCTCCTACGTCGGTAATTGTAATAGCTATACGAAACTTTTTTTCTCATTTGTACTCCCCTCCATTATAACATATATTATTTTTATTTTCGATAACAAATTTAAAAACCAATATTTTCAATTTCCAGGGCTTCTATAACATTATAACCAAATTTTTGAAATTTTTCCATAGATTTTGGACAAAAAAAATAGTTGGTGTAAAATTAGCGAAAAAAAAGCACTTAAAAAGAGTGGTTTCCCACTCTTAGTTATGTATATATTTTAAGATTTTAAGCTAAGCTCTTCAGCAGTAACGTTTTGAAGTGCAATTAAAGTTGTGGCATAAAATAATATAGCACACACAATGCTTAATACTAATTTTATGTTTAAACCAAACGCAGAAAAAAGTCTGTCCATTAAAAACGTTTTAGTAACAAGGCCAGCGGCAAGTGCTGCTATACCCGGCTGTACCACCCAGCGGTTAAAGTCTATATCTATTTTTGTTACTGTAATAAGTCTATTAAAGTGTAGCGATGCTGAAACCATGCTACTTAAAATAAGTGTAACTAAAAGGCCGTTAATACCCATTTTAGGAATTAGGAAGTACATTAGAGAAATTCTAAGAATAGAATCTATTACGCGATAGTTAAGGCACTTTTTCTGCTCTCCCATTCCTTTTAATATCCCATCAAGTACAATTTCAACATACATAAACGGTGCTGTGAATACTAAAATTTGAAGTAATCTACCCACTTCATAATTTCCATAAACTGCTGCACCTAGAAACTCTCCATAAATAGTAAATATAGTAACTACAAAAAAAGCAATTACTAAAGTTAAATGTAACATTCGTGAAGACAAACTCTCCACACGCCCTTTATATTTTAGAGATTGTGCACGCGAAATTTCAGGCGTTAGAACCGTAGAACACGCTGATAAGAGTGCAGTTGGAAAAAATAGTAGCGGAAATACCATACCTTTAATCATACCATAAATACTAATGCTCTGCGCTGTAGACATACCGTAGCCATGGAGGCCGAGCGGAATAAGAGTATTTTCTAGTAGTACAAACACTGCTGTTAAGTAAGATGATGCTGTGATAGGTAGTAATACCGCAAGAATTTTAGGTAAAAGACTTCTCTCTCCTGAAGAAGTATCCACCTTAGCGCCTTTAATTCTGCTAGTTAAATATAAAAATCCAAGGTATATAAATGATAAAATTTCTCCTAACGTAATGGATAAGCTCATACCAATACAAGCTTGCACCAAGTCTTCTGTACCAAATAATGTGAGTAGAACTACCAATAAAGCAAGTTTAATAAACTGCTCGAGTACCTCAGAACTAGCGGGTTTTGCAATATCCTTAATTCCATAAAAATAACCTTTAAAACATGCCGATAAAGTCATAAAAGGTATGCTAAGTGACAGTACTTTAAGACCATCTACAATGCGTGTATCCTTAATTATTAGTTCACTTAAAGCCTCTGCATTTAAATATACAGCCGCGGTCACAGTGAGGCTTATGAAAAATCCCATAGTTAAAAATATAGTCATAATCTTTTTTGCCCTATAAAACCAACCTCTACTAATCTCTTCGGCTACAAGCTTGGATATTGATGTAATTATACCTGCTGAGGCAACCATATATGCCATCATATATACAGTCATTGCAAGTTGGTATAAACCAACTCCTTCGGCTCCTATCTGGTTTGATATATATATCATCGAGCACATTCCTACTAGCCTTGTACCAACTGAACCAGCTGTGGAAATTAAGGTATTAATTGCTACCCCTTCTTTTTTAGCCATAAAACTCCTCCTTCTTTATAAAATGTCTTGTACCATTATATGTGGACATGACTAAATTAATTAATCTTTTTTATACTCGACTACATAAAAAAGAGCTTTCAAGGGGAGTTTTCCCCTCAAAAGCTAGTATATATAGCTATACGGATTTATACATTGACCATTTTCTCTTATTTCAAAATGTAGATGGTTTCCTGTTGAGTTACCTGTGCTGCCAACTGCTGCAATGCTTTGGCCTTGCGTAACATATTGACCAACTTTTGCATACAATGCACTCGCATGTGCATAATACGTTTCATAACCGTTGCCATGGTCAATAATTACTAAATAACCGTAAGTACCCATATATCCTGAATATGTAACCGTCCCTGCTGCTGCCGCATATATAGGCGTGCCAGCTCCGGCTGCTATATCAATTCCATTGTGGAAACTGCCCCACCGAGAACCGTAACTTGAAGATATATAGCCTACTCCATTTAGCGGATGTGCAAAGGTAGTTGATTGCGTTTGTGTTGTTTGTGGAGCTATTTGTGTATTAACGATTGGCGCTTTAGTTCCATATTCAATAATCTGGTTTTTAACTTCCACAACAACATACTCTTGAAGTAACTCGCGACTAATTTCCACTCCATCAGCAGCCTCAATCTGAACCACCATTTCTTTAAGGCCATCCTGTCCTTCTTGCACAACTTTTGTCTCATCTTCATACATAGCCGAATTAGCTACATACTCAATTTCTTTTGGTATTTCTTGTTTTAATACTACGTCCTCTGTTGTTATATTAACACTAAGTACAGGTCCACTGGTGATTTGATAAATATTCGTTTCATCCTGTGTTGATCGCACCTCTTCTCCACTAGATAAAGTATTTGCTACCTCATTTACAATAGTTTTATTATCACTAATAACAGTATTTTCCGCATATGCAAAAGTCGCTCCTACTGTCAATCCTGAAAATATAGCGTACTTCCATGTGTTCTTTTTCTTACCATTAACTAAATAACTCGTAAATTCGTTACTACTCCGTTGTTCTAGCAAAATAAATTCCTCCTTAATATTAATTTGCAACTTAGTACCAATTATACCAAAATTTGGATAAGATGTAAATATATATATAAGGAGAAATTATATTATTCGTTATATATTTGTATTTGACACATTTTCATGGCGTTTAATGCGTTTATGTGGCTCTGTTTAGTAACTCCTGCGCAGCATTGTGCATCTACCTTAATTATAGCTTCTGGCAAAAATGCCTTTAGCAACATCGCATTTGAAATTACGCATATGTCTGTACATAAGCCCACTAATTCAATCTCAACTTGGTCGCCTTGTAACAACGAGTTTTTAATAGTCTGCGGCAACTGCTCACTACCAAACGTTGTCTTTTCAAATACAATGGGTTGCAAATGCTGCTGTTGCAATCGCTCCACATATGCTTCTATATCAGGTTGTAGCTCCCAACCCTTCGTACCTCGTATACAATGTTCCACCGGTAAGTTACGCCCTTCTTGTGTTTGTAAATAGTCACTAAAATGAGTATCTTTAGTAAAATAAACCATATACTTTTCGTATTTTTTAATCTTAGCTAACACTTTAGGCACAATTTTTACAGCCTCAGCAGTTCCTAATATACCGTCAATAAAATCATTTTGCATATCTATTACAACTAAAACACGCTTCATAAATAACGCTTCCTTTCGCTCGATTTCACATGTATTTTATGCGGACTTTACTGTAATTATCCGTCTTTGTATTAGCCATCACTTTTACCAAGCAAGTGAAATAGTGATTGAGGAAGTGCAAATACAAATACTATGCCTAAAGATATGGCCATTGCAATTTTAAATGTTTCTAAGCCTTTAACAAAAGCTTGTACATTGTCATTTACAATAAAATAGTAGGCTGTAAAATAAATTCCTGCTCCAGGAACTAACGGAAAAATTCCAGCAATTAAAAATACCGTGATAGGCATTCGGCGAATTACCGCAAATATACGGCACACAAACG
>MDJM01000064.1 GCA_001994995.1 Candidatus Parepulonipiscium sp. PG-Nuni2H_MBin01
GATGTGCAATTGTTATTGTTGATGGGTCATCGCTTCCATCGGAATTTTTTCTTACCAATTTATTTACCACTGTACCTTCAATTCCTGCTGCTGTTGCAGTACATAATGCTCCTGTTAATGCATAACTTTTATGTGTTAATTGCATTGACATCATTCTCCCTAATATGTCCATGTCTTCAGATTTTATCAGCTCGCCTTTTGAACTTGTGTAATCTGTAGGTTCAGCAACAATTGTCATTTTTGGCACACCTGGTGTTTCTTCAGCTGATTTTGTATAGTCTTCACAAAAACCTAGTTTCACTGCTGCAACGCCTCTTATTGCTTCTAGCTTTTCTAGTAATTCTGGATCAGAATCTATATCGTTTGGTAGTTCTATACCGGTTAATCCTACATCGCTAGCTTTTACAAATACTAGTGGGTTTGATGAATCTACTAACGAGACTTCTATTTGGCCATACTTTGGTACATCTAGTGTATCCACAACATTACCTGTTGGCAAAAGTTTACCTGTCATTGAACCTGCAGGGTCTTGAAAAGCTAATTTTACTACACTTGAGGTACCTGGCACTCCTGCTATTGCAAAGTCACCATTGTAGTTTACTTGACCATTTTCAGTTTTTACATGTGAGTAGATAATTTTTTTGGTATTTGTATTATAAATTCTTACTACTGTTTCATCACCATCAGCTACTGTAACAAGCCCTTGTTCTATCGCATATGGCCCAACCGCAGAAGAGATATTTCCACAGTTGCCTTTATATGACACCATTGCTTTATCGATTGATACTTGCGCAAATGTATAATTGATATCCCAATCCGAATTATCAGATGTAGAGATTATTGCAACTTTACTTGTTGTGGATGTAGCGCCACCCAATCCATCAATTTGTAATTTATCTGGGCTGCCCATTATTGATAGTAATATTGCATCCCATTGAGTTGTATCCGATGGTAAGTCTTTCTCTAAAATAAATACACCTTTGCTTGTGCCACCTCTAAATATTGTACAGTTTAATTTGTTCATAGTATTTCCTCCCTTATTAATTTTTGATCTTGTTAACTTAATAAATGAATTCTTTTCGCTCAACCTTTTATAGTAATAATTACTGAGACCGTCGATTTTTTTCCGGGGTACGGGGACTGTGTCCCCACCATTGGCATTGCCCGTGGTCCCCATAGATTCCATATTTAATTAACAACTCCTAGTTTTTATAAAAATTGATTAATGAACCTTTTAATAACACTTCTTTTTCTTCTGGCTCTATATCATTTAAATTTAATTGAATTTGTTGTGTTGTACCATTTTCCTTTATTAATGTTGCTGGTATTTGTTTTACGCCATTAGCTAATTTGTCTTTTATCTGTTCTAAGTAAATATAATCATTACGTTCTAGTTTATCCATAACACTTGGCTCTGCTGTAAATGGCAGTATACCCCAGTTTACTAGGTTTGAACGATAACGTTTTGTTGCATATTCCACACTGATGTTTGCTAGGCCTCCTAATACTTTTTGACAAGATGCAGCTTGCTCACGTGCCGAACCGTCTCCTGGTTTAACAGCATATACTAAGCTTCCAAAGCCGGTGGTTTTTAAAAACTCTTCTAAATTAGTAGTATCTTTTTGTACATGTGCTACTAGCTCTTCTAGGTCTTTTGATATATTTGTTTCTTCGCCTTTATCGATTAATCTTCTTTCTTCTTCAAGTGCAAGTATTTCCTTTGCACTACCTACATACTGTGGGTCACGTCTTGAAAGAGTATAATCAGACATTCTCTTTGGATTTGAGCGGTATGTTGCTGCGTCGCCTGATGGAATTAATTCATCGGTTGTTGTTACATCATCTTTTATTACAGCTGATACTTTTAATAGTATATTATCTTTAAGTTCTATCATTTCAGGCCATTCTGTGATGTTAGGACCGAATTTTAACTCGCTTTTATTATCAGGTTTTTCAAAACCATTATATACACGTTTGTATGGTATTTCATCAAATGTATATTGTACTTTTGGTTCCGTAAAATCAATTTCTGTAGCGGCTGTTAATACTCCGCCGTTTAATGCTGTTGCAGCAATACTTCTGGCATCCATTAATGCTACTGATGTTAATTGTCCTTCGCCTGGTTTTGACCCTTCGCGATTTGGAAAATTACGTGTAGTATGTCTAATTGATAATGAGCCATGTGCTGGTACATCTCCAGCTCCAAAACAAGGACCACAGAATGCAGGTTTTATTATTGCGCCATTTTGTGTTAAATCTTTTGCACTATTATCATCTAACATTTTAGAATAGATAGGTGTGCTAGCAGGATATATATTTAAGGTAAAGTAATCATTTGTAAGTATATGGTCTTTTAAAATTTCACGTGTTGCTTGGATATTCTCATACATTCCACCAGCACAACCTGCTATCTCAGCTTGGTCTACATGTAATTTGCCATCTTTAATTTTACTGCGTAAATCCAGTTTTAACTTTGGATTACTTATTTGTTTTTGAGCTTCTTGTTCCACTTTTGCTAAAATTTCTTCTAAATTTGCGTTTAGTTCATTAATGGTGTAAGCATTTTTAGGATGAAAAGGTAATGCTATCATACATTCAATTTTACTTAAATCAATTCTGATAAGCCCGTCATAAAGTGCTATAGCCCCAGGTTTTAACTCTTTATATTCTTCTTTACGATTGTGGATTTCATAATATTCTTTAACTTTATCGTCTGTAGTCCAAATAGATGATAGGCAAGTAGTTTCAGTTGTCATAACATCAATACCATTTCTAAAATCAATAGATAAATCGTCAACTCCAGGTCCAACAAATTCCATAACTTTATTTTTTACAAAGCCGTTATCGAATACTTCGCGAATTAATGCTAATGCTACATCTTGAGGGCCCACACCATTTCTTAATTTGCCTTCTAAGTAAACAGCGATTACCTCAGGGTTTTTCATATCATAAGTATTATTAAGCAGCTGTTTTACAAGCTCTCCGCCACCTTCGCCAATACCCATGCAACCTAATGCTCCGTATCTAGTATGACTGTCCGTACCTAAAATCATTTTACCGCAGCCTGCCATAACTTCTCTCATATATTGATGAATAACAGCTTGATTTGCAGGTACGAAAATACCACCATATTTTTTTGCTGATGTGAGACCAAATAAATGGTCATCATCATTTAGTGTACCACCAACTGCACACAAACTATTGTGGCAGTTAGTTAAAACATAAGGGATAGGAAATTTTTCAAGACCGCTTGCTTTAGCAGTTTGCACTACCCCAACATATGTTAAGTCATGAGAGGTTAAGGAATCGAATTTTAATTTTAAGTTAGTTGTGTCACCTTCATTATGTGCTGCAAAAATACGTGCTGTCATAGTATTAGAAATTGCTACTTCTTCAGAAACGCTACTATTTAAAATTGTACTATGTAGCGCGATTTCCTCATTATCATAGAGCCATACTTTTTCGTTGTTTAAAGTTATCATAATTTAAGTCCCCCTTAATTAACCAATAAAACTATATAAACCAATCCAAGCTAAAAATACATTAAGTACCGAAACTCCGATACCTGCCATAAATAGCTGCCCAAATATTTTGTTTTGTTCTGCATCTGAAATTTTATTACCAGAAGTAGAAGCAACAGCAGCAAGAATTAATCCGCCTCCAGTAGAAGCTGGTGAGAATGCTGCAGAAAAAGAACCAGTCATAACACAGCTTAATAATTCAACGAATTCAACGTTTCCGCCAAACTCTGTAACAATACCACCTAGAGTAGGTATCATAGTTGGCATAACTACCCCAGTTGTAGAGCTTACAAAAGAAAGTAAACTACTTGCACCAGCAATGATTGCACCAGAAGTGCTTTCTGTCATAATTGAAAGTAATGCAGTTGTTAATAATGTAATACCACCAAGTTGATTAACGATATTCATTAAAACTCCAACTCCACAGATTAGCATTAAAGTACCCCAAGGCACTTTAGCTAAAGCAGCTTTTTCATCACAAATACCAATAAAGCTTAAAAGTGCAGCCATAAAGAAAGAAGCTAAGCCAACATCAATATTAAATCCAAGAACCATTGCAACCATAATACCCATAGCAACGATTGTAATCCATTGTTCTTTGTTAAGCTTACCTAATGAAGCTCTATCTAAAGTTCCTTCACCTTTTTTTATAGATTTTCTAAATAGAATTGTAAATAAAATAAAACAAACAAAGCCCCATAAAATAAGGTTATAGAATACTGGCATAGAAAACGTTGCAGGGTCATAACCAGAAGCTGAACCTAAGTTAGCACCAACAATACCTGCTGGAGTAATAGGTGACATCGCAAAACCGTTTGTACCTGCTTTTACAACTAAAGCATAGAAAATTGGATTTTGTCCAGTTGAAACAGCAATAGTAATTGCAACAACTGTCATAAGTGCCCCCATTGAAATATTACCAGGACCAATAGCTGTTAAAAATCCTCCAAGTATCCATAAAATAAAAGGTACTAAATAAGTTTTATCACCTACTAAAGAAACAGTCTTTTTAGCTACCAATTCAAGTGTACCATTTACCTGAGCAACCCCGAATAAATAAGTAACCCCCACTAATTGAGTAAATAATTTTGCATCAAACCCCGCGTAAATAGATGAGTCGGATATCCCTGCAATTCTGCCTAATATGATTGAGGCACCAATTGCCAGTAGACCAATATTCATTTTTTTTAAAAACCCAACAGTGATAGTAACTACTAAAAATACTAGCGATATAATGTCTAAATATTGCGCCATAAACATTCTCCTTTCTTATGTGTTAAATTTTTTAGATATTATGTATAAATAAATTAGAATTAGATGGAATTAATAATATATTTTTACAACTACTATCTGAATTTAACTTAAAATTTATTAATAACTTGCTGTAAATATATAGTACCATTTTAATTTATTTAAGTAAAATACTTAATTGTTATATAACTTATAACTATAATCTATATTTTGGTAAAATTTAGTAGTACTTATTAGTTATACTAGGAGAAGTGCATAACTAATAATATAGTTAGTTTTATCTAAATTTATAAGTATAAATAAGATAAGACTAGTTAATTTATTATATATGTCCCCTTTATAAGCAAAAAAGAAAAATTATAGAGTAAAGTTGTATTAAAAAGAAAAAAATTGGTAAAAATTTAACATATATAAAAATAAAGGAGACCCTATCTGTAAAGGTTATGAGTTTAACACAAATCAATAGATGCAAGAAAAGTTTATTAGTAGAGAGGAGGTAGCAAGAATATGCCCATTTATTGAAGAGGGAGTATTCTTGCTAAATTTAGATGAAATTTAATAAATTGCTTATTTACCGAAATTTTGAAGATGGAAATATTTTAGAAAATATTGAAGATAAACCTTATGAGTGTATTAATAAGATTATAGAGTTAGCCAATAACTATGGATTTGAAGGCAATCTATGGCATACGTTTTTAACATTTTTACTAGTAACTAATCAAAATGGCTATAGTTTGGCCTGTGAACTAACAGGTGATGTAGACGGTAGTATTAACCAGCTTGTTTATAATGATTTTAAGTTAATCAAAAAGTGGTTTGAATATGACTTAGCTATGGGTAAAGCTTTAAAAGAGTATAAAGTAGTACAAAATTTTCCTAAGTTAATAAACTCTAATATGTGTAACACGCTAAATGCGCTGGCTGTTGACTTAGCTAAAGCTCCTACTGTAAATGAGTTTAAAAATATAATTACAAATTATTATAAACAGTATGGTGTTGGTCAGTTTGGTTTATATAAAGCGTTCCGTTTTAATGGTAAAAAAATAGTGCCTGTAACAAATACTGCTGATGTGAAGTTAGATGATTTAATAGGGTATGAAATACAAAAGGCACAGTTAATTAGAAATACAGAAGCATTTTTAGAAGGGCATGCGGCAAATAATTGTTTGCTATTTGGAGAAGCTGGTACAGGAAAGTCTACTTCTATTAAGGCGATTTTAAACCAGTATTGTAACCGCGGATTACGTATTATTGAAGTTTATAAACATCAATTTGTAAATATTCATGAAGTTTTAAACCAGATTAAAAATAGACAGTATAAATTTATTATATATATGGATGACTTATCATTTGAGGATTTTGAGACAGAATATAAGTATTTAAAATCAGTTATTGAAGGTGGTTTAGAATATTATAATGTTTTAATTTATGCCACTTCAAACCGTCGGAATTTAATTCGCGAAGAGTTTAATGATAGAACAGATGTTCATGTTACTGATACTTTGCAGGAAAAGGTATCACTAGTATCTAGGTTTGGGGAGCTTATTTATTTTGGTAAACCTAATTTAGGGGAGTTTAATGAGATGGTCAGAACTTTAGCGATTAAGAATAATTTAGATATTGCAGATGATGAACTCATTAAGTTGGCCAATGCTTGGGAGATTAGTCATAAGGGTAGAACGGGTAGAGCAGCTCAACAGTTTATAAATAATGTGATGACTTTTAAAAGATAGTAAAATAGAACTACAAAGCTGTATAACTGATACAGTGCTGTAGTTCTATTTTGGTTATTAAAAAATAGATATTTTATTTTTCAATATATATAGCGCCATCACCAACAATACCGCCAACAATATTATCATTTAACTTAATGCCCACGGCTTGTTTACCTAAACTCTCCCACCTATTAATAACTGTCTGTCGCCAATATGTCTCTAAAGCACCTGTATAAGGGTCATTTACATATATATAGTTATCATCATAGCCTACAACAATTAACGCATGTTCATGATATATCCATTGATATGTTCCATCATTTGGAGTTTCCCAAATAGGGCCATTTGCTGCTGCCACCATATTTATAGTTGCCCAAATCATTACTGGTTCACCACTGTCAATTGATTGTAATATTAATTCAAAAGTTTCACCGCCAAGGTTAATTGCACTATTTGGTAGATATTCATTAATCATATCTATTATAACTGGTGAATAAACTCCATATCCTTGTGTACTAAAGGGGTCACCGATAAACGCATTGTTAGGGTGCTCGCCATATCTAACATTATTTGAATAATAAGGTATGCTAGCTTTAGGCATGTCTGTTGCTACTTCTTCTTTAGTTATATCCACGCCATAATATTGTAATAACATGGTTAGTGCAGTCGCTTCACAGCCAGTTGGTAATTCGGGATATTGTCCAATTATATTTACTCCGTCTATCATTACTAACTCATTTGCATATGTGTATATTGGGATTAATAGTATCATTAGCATTATAAATATAGATTTACTCAATTTTCTCATATAACTCATCCTCATTTTTTTAATATATATATGCACTAGAATGACTTAAGAAAAGTTGTCCACGTTCAGTTTTTTAATTTTTTCTGCTTATCCCACATACTTGACGAAATTTTTTTACTATAGTATTATGACTTTATGTATAAAGAAAATGAAAAGGAGCAATTAAATGAAAAAAATAATTTTATTAATAACATTATTTTTAGTAGCATGCTCTTCTCAAGAAGAACCAGTTTCAAATTTTGAAGTAACTTTTTTAATAAAATGTGATACTTTGCTTGGTAACTTAGATAAAATTGATGAAATCAAACATTCTCTTATACCAGATAACGGTATTATATATGAAAATTATGCATTGGAAGCTTATGAAGGGGAGAGTGTTTTTGATATATTATTACGAGTAACGCGCGATAATAAAATTCATATGGAGTATGTGGATACACCAATATATAATTCTGCTTATATTGAAGGGATAAATAATTTATACGAATTTGATGCAGGTAATCTGAGTGGGTGGACATATAGAGTTAATGATGTGTTTCCGAATTATGGTTGTTCACAATATAAAGTTCAAGCTGGAGATATTGTAGAATGGATTTACGTTTATGATAAGATGTTATTTTAGTGATTATCACCCAATTGTATTATTTATATATTTTATAAGTGTAATTAGCTTTGCAATATTTTTAATGCATCCTGTTTGTTTACTAATATCAATTAGTGCAGCAATATCATATTTGGCTCTACTACGTATAAAAAAGTACATGTTAGCAATATTTTTAATAATTAGTATAATCAATCCTTTATTTAATCATGCAGGAGTAACGATTTTATTTTATTTGCCAACGGGTAATCCGTTTACATTAGAAAGTTTACTATATGGCATTGCTACAAGTTTTATGATAATAACTGTTATAGCGTGGTTTTGCTGCTATAATAAAGTAGTAACTTCAGATAAACTATTATATTTATTCGGGAAACTATTACCACAGCTATCATTAATTATCTCAATGGTATTAAGGCTTATTCCATTGTATAAGATAAGATTTAATAAAATTATGCATGCAAATCCCTCAGATAATGCTTTTAAAACAGCAGCATTAGTAGTGTCAATTATGGTAACTTGGAGTATGGAAACTGCTATTGATACTGCTGATAGTATGAAAGCTAGAGGATACGGTTTGCCAAATAGAACTACTTTTTCTAACTATAAATTAACTACACGCGACATTGTTGTATCAATAGGTTTAGTTGTTATGTCAGGTTATTTAATTTGTTCAAATAAACTTGCTGTTACTTATATTCCTATTTTTAATTATACACAAAGCTTACCTGATTTTATAATATATACAATACTTTGCTATACCCCAATAATTTTAAGCATAATGGAGGAATTAAAATGGAAGTATTTAATATCGAAAATTTAACATTTAAATATCCAACTAAAGAAAAGGCAGCTTTAACAGATATAACTCTCCAGATTGATAAAGGAGAGTTTATTTTATTGTGTGGCCAATCAGGCTGCGGAAAAACAACTCTCATTAAACATCTAAAACCTTCCTTAACTCCTCATGGGCAAACACAAGGAAATATTTTTTATAAATCTACTAATATAAAACAAGTTTCTACAAGAGAAGATGCATCTGAAATAGGATATGTATTACAAAATCCTGATAATCAAATAGTTACAGATAAAGTGTGGCATGAGCTAGCTTTTGGTTTAGAAAATTTAGGGATAGATAAGCAGCAAATAAGACTCAGGGTGGCAGAAATGGCTAACTTTTTTGGGATACAAAACTGGTTTTACAATGATACAGCTTCTCTATCTGGAGGACAAAAACAGCTATTAAACTTAGCAAGTATAATCGTTATGGGAGTGGAGGTTCTAATTTTAGATGAGCCTACATCACAGCTAGACCCTATTAGTGCTGTAGATTTTTTAGAAACGCTTAAAAAAATTAATGATGAATTAGGGATTACCATTATTTTAACTGAACATAGACTAGAAGAGGTGTTTAAATTAGTTGATAAGGTTATTGTAATGCAAGATAGCAAGATTTTATTTTATGATACGCCCCATAATGTATGCAAAAATTTGATAGAAACACAGCATCCAATGGCAAACGCTATGCCTACGCCAGCCAGAATTGCTGCTGCATTAACTCATGAGGAATTACCTTTTACTATAAAATCAGGACGAAATTTATTATATAAATTAATAGGGTCTACTAATATACTAGCAGACAATTTAATAGAAAAACCAATTGATACAAACTTTAATATTTTAACTTTAAAAGATGTTTTTTTTCGTTATACAAAAGATGGAAACGATATTTTAAAAGGGTTATCTATTAATGTAGCACAAGGGGAAATATATGCTATATTAGGAGGTAATGGAACAGGTAAAAGTACTTTATTAAATGTTATCGCTAAAAATTTACGTCCTTATAGAGGAAAGATTAAATCTAGCACAAAATCTATTGCACTACTTCCGCAAGACCCTCAAGTTATGTTTATTAAAGATACTGTCTCCGAAGAATTAGCTAATAATGAAATAAGTAAATTATTAAATATAAGCCACCTCTTAAATTTCCACCCTTTTGATTTAAGTGGAGGTGAACAGCAGAAAGTGGCATTAGCTAAAATATTATTATCAAATCCAGATATATTATTATTAGATGAACCAACTAAAGGATTAGATTGCTATTTTAAAGCAGAATTAGCACAAATTTTAGCTAGTTTAAATAAAACTATAATTTTAGTGAGTCATGATATAGAATTTTGTGCAAAATATGCTAGTAGATGTGGATTATATTTTGATGGACAAATTATTAGCGAAGGGCCACCTAGAGAATTTTTTTCTAATAACTATTTTTACACAACTAGTGCCAGCAGAATGTGTAGACATATAATAAGTAACGCCGTTACAGTAAAGGAGGTTATAGAAACATGCCAAAACCAATTAAAATAATACTATTACTAATGCCATTAACTACGCTATTGCTAGTGGATAGTAATAATTATTACTTTATAAGCTTATTGCTAATCATATATGCAATGCTTCCATTTTTTATAATCTATGAAAAACGAAAAGTACAATTGCGTGAACTAGTAATGATTGCTGTAATGATTGCAATAGCGGTAGCTGGACGCAGTGCATTTTTTATGTTACCACAAATTAAGCCTATGGTAGCAATAGTAATAATATCGGGAATTTGTTTAGGTGCACAATCAGGGTTTTTAATAGGAACTTTAAGTGCATTTATAAGTAACTTTATATTTGGGCAAGGTCCATGGACTATATGGCAAATGTTTGCAACAGGTAGTATAGGCTTTTTAGCTGGCATATTATATTATAATAATATTTTAATGAAGACTAAAACAAGCATTTGCATCTTTGGAGGGATTACCACATTTTTTATATATGGAGGGATTGTAAACTTAAATTCACTAATGACCAATAATATAGCTACAATTATTGCATATTATGTTTACTCAATTCCATTTGATTTATTACATGCCAGCAGTACTATAGTATTTTTATATCTGATAGCAATTCCAATGATAGAAAAAATAGAAAGAATAAAAACTAAATATGGATGATATTCAGTATATTAATTTTTTATATACAAAATGTTAAAAATTTGATATAATTAAAATTATTACCATGTAGTTTTTTAGAAGAAAGAAAGGTGAAATATGATAAAAATAGAGAATTTACACAAAGTATTTGACAATAAATATGAAGTGCTAAAAGGGCTTAATTTATCTATTAATGAAGGAGAGTTACTATGTTTGCTAGGGGCTAGTGGATGCGGTAAATCTACATTATTAAATATACTTGCAGGGCTTATGCAGCCTACAAGTGGCGATATTAAATTTGAGGGCTGCTCAGTATTAAATACTCCTCCAAAAGATAGAGATATAGCGCTAGTATTTCAAAACTATGCTCTTTACCCTCATATGACTGTGTTAGAAAATGTAATGTTTCCGCTAAGAGTAGGTAAAAATAGATTATCTAAAGAGCAAGCTAAGAAGCGGGCTTATGAATACATTGAAGTTACTAAGTTAGAAAAATTTATAAATAAACGGCCTCATAAATTATCAGGAGGCCAACAACAAAGTGTTGCTATAGCAGCAGCTTTAGTGCAAGAGCCAAAAATTTTATTATTAGATGAACCGCTTAATAATTTAGATGCAACACTCAGGTTAAAAATTAGAGAAGAAATACGTATTTTAGTAAAAAGCATGAATATAACTACAATATTTGTAACTCATGATCAAGAAGAGGCGTTATCATTGAGTGATAAAATTGCATTAGTGCAAGATGGCCACGTTGTGCAACTAGATAGTCCACAAGAAATCTATTTAGAACCTGCTAATCTATTTGTGGCTAAGTTTATGGGAAATCCTAGTATGAATTTATTTATTATGAGAAAACAAGGAAATAGATTAATTTCTAACGACTTTAAAATTGACCTTAAACTCCTTACACCTTCTAAGTTTAAAGACGAATTATTTGAAGAAGATTTCTTTGTAGGAATTCGTCCAGAATATTTCTTGATTGCACCGAATGCTCCCGTTTTCACAACTAATATTATACAAAAGGAATTAGTGGGAAAAGACTGTATTTTACATTTCAAACTTAACAAAAAAGTGGCAAAGATTATAGTAAGTACTAATAGCAGAGTGGTAGAAGGTAATAAAATTTCAGTAGGGATTGATTATAATAATATTCATATCTTCACTATTGATGGTAGACGAGTGTATTAATATGAGAAAATCATTAAAAGCTTGGTTTTTGTTATCACCTGCACTAATCATTATTATATTATTTAATCTTTTGCCACTTGCAAGAACAGTATTTTTATCTTTTCAAAGTAGCTCACTTAATAATTCTCACTTTATTGGACTAGAAAACTATATCACTGTACTCACCGACTCAAGATTTCATCAAGCAATATACAATACAGCGATTTATGCACTTGCTGTCGTACCTATAGGACTTATAATCTCACTTATTATAGCTGCCATATTATATGACTTTAAGAAGTTCCAAGTAGTTTTTGAAGTAATATTTTTTATGCCTTATATAATCAGTACAGTAGCAAAAGGTTCAATTTTTAGGTTACTATTAAACGAGGACTATGGGATTATAAATAATATACTAGGTTGGTTTAATATAATGCCAATTAATTTTTTAGATGACCCTGAAATAGCATTGTTAACTATTATTATATTTGGTATTTGGAGTAGTCTAGGTTTTAACATTGTAATTTTGTTATCAGGACTGCGAAATTTAAACTCACAATATTATAAAATGGCTAGTGTATGTGGAGCTAATAAATTTCAACAATTTTGGTTAATAACATTGCCTCAACTGCTCCCTATAATAACATTTCTATTAACAGTTAACTGCATTAACTCATTTAGAATATATACTGAGGTGTATACAATATTCAATGGTAAAGCTGGTATAGGGTATAGTGCAATTACTGCAGTTTATTACATATATGACAAATTTTATGTAGTTAATAGATATGGCGAAGGTATGGCAGCTGCCGTCATATTGTTTATGCTTATATTAATATTTACCATAATACAAAATTTAATTTTAAGAAAACTCACAAGGAGGTAAATATGCAAAGCAAAATTTGGGCAATAACTGCATATATATTTATAACTCTAATGACTTTAATAACATTATTTCCATTTGTATATATGGCCTTTGTAAGCTTTATGACTTATGAGGAACTAATTTCACTAAAACTTATTCCTTCGGGATTTGATTTAAGTAACTATAAAGAGGTCTTGGGCCAAGCATCTTTTGTAAGATACTTTTTAAATACCGTATATACAGCTACTCTTTCTACATTAGCCACATTATGTACCACTATATTAGCAACATTTGCATTTGTAAAACTGAATTTTCCAGGTAAAAAAATCTTACTTATGATATTAGTTTGTTTATTAATGGTCCCATATGAAGTACTAGTATTTTGTAACTACTTAACAATTGCACAGTGGGGTTTAATGAATACTTATACAGGGTTAATATTACCATCAACTGCAAGTGTTTTTTATATTTTTTATTTAAATAGTTTTTTAAAAATGATGTCTGTTACTTATTATGAAAGAGCAAGAGTAGTTGGAGCTAGTGATTTAGAATTTATAGTAAAAATACTAATCCCATTATCAAAGCCAGGCATATGTACAGTAGCATTGCTAAGTTTTATAGATGGTTGGAATTCATTTTTATGGCCTATGTTAATAACAAATGATTCAAACATGAGATTGTTATCAGATGGGCTTAGTGCATTTAGTATGCAAACTGACAGAGATTTCCCGTTGCAAATGACAGCAACTACAATTACTACAATTCCTATAGTTATCTTTTATTTTATATTTAGAAATCAAATAATTAGCAGCGTAGTTAACACTGGTATTAAAAATTAAAGGAGTAAAATATGAAGAGGTTAAAATTAATTTTAGCAACTCTTGCACTTACTGTATTAGTAGGATGCGATAATGTAGATGATGACATAATACAGATTACATTTTGGCATGTACTTAATGGTAGTCAAGAGACGTTATTACAAACTCTAACTGATGAATTTACAGCACAAAATGAAGGTATTACAATTAATTTAGTAAACAAAACTAATCATAGTGAACTTAGCTCACAAATTACAGCAGCTTTAATTAGTCCTAAAACTTTACCTACCATTAGTCAGGCATATATTGATTGGATGCTTAATCCTATTGCTGATGGGTTAGTAATTGATATACTGCCTTATATTTTATCATATCCTGATGGACAAAATAGACTTGACGATTGCATAGATGGATTTATCAAACCGCTGATGATTAACGATGCTTTATACGGGTTACCATTTACTAAATCTAGTGAAGTTATATGGTATAATAAAACCTTGTTTGACGAATTGGGTTTAAAGCCTCCTACTTCATTTGAGGAGCTAACAGAAGTGTCAAAAATAATTTATAGTGAAAAAGGCATACCAGGTGCGGGGTTTGATTCACTATCTAATTATTTCTATACATACTTATATGGAAATGGTGTTAAATATGACCCAACTAATGATAATCAGGAAATTTTAAATGAAATGGTGAACTACTATTTAGATGGAGTTAATGAAGGATATTTTAGGATATCTGGCACAGACAGATTTTTATCACAGCCATTTGGAGATGAAATGTTAGGTATGTATATTGGTTCTACAGCTTCAGAAAGCTTTATAACAGATAATGTTGATGGTAAATTTGAAATTGAAGCGGCACCACATCCGGCTGGTTATTCTATTCAACAAGGTACTGATGTATTTATATTTTCTAGTGCTGACGACTCGCAAAGAGAAGCTGCATATGCATACTTAAGGCATTTAGCCAGCCCCGAAGTTCAGCAACAATGGGCTATTGAAACAGGTTATTTACCTATTAAAGAATCTGTTTTAGAAATGCCAGAGTATAAAGAATCTGACTCACATATACCTAAGTTAGATTTTACTCTTTATAGCAAAACTATGGTTACTAACGCAAATACTATAGTTTCTGAAATAGAATTAACGTTAGAAACTATCTTGTCTAGCCAAAATCCAGATGTAGAAAAAGAAATGTTGGATTTAGAAAGTAAATTATTATCGTATTGGGATTAGGAGCTTGTGATTACAAGCTCTTTTTTTGGCTAATAAAGATATAAAGTAACCTTTATTAAATAAATTTTTTATAAGATATATAAAATATGCAATTGAGTTGCGTTTTTATATTGACATTGAAGTATTATGATAATATAATATTTTATATAATTATTTTTTTACTCAGCAGTATGAGTAAATAAGACGGGGGGCTTCTTAAATGAATTTTAAATCAAGTTTAGTGAAAAGTTTAGGCTTAGTAGTGCTTACAAGCCAATTAGCAGGATGTTCAATTAGTGCTATGGAAAGTACAAATTTGCAGCAATCCACTTTTAAAGTAGTATGCTCAAGTTTTCCAGTATATGAATGGGCTAATGCTATTATTGGTGATAGTAATAATATAGAACTTACATTGCTTATGGATAATGGAGTTGACCCACATAACTATCAAGCTTCTGCTCAAGACATTATTACACTTCAAACTTGTGATGTGTGTATTTACATAGGAAGTACTTCGGAAAGCTGGATTTTTGATGCTCTTACTAGCAACGTTTATGCAATAAATTTAATGGATAATTTAACAGAGTTTTTAATAGAAACTGCTGAACCTTGCTGTACTGTTGCATCAACTGAATATATAGATGTTCCTACTTTTTTAAGTAGTTCTTTAGAGGAAGAATTAGAGACAGAAGAAGAATGTACTTTACCATGTTGCTTAGCAACAGAGGTTAGTGAAGAGCTAGTTATCGAAGAGCCGGTTATTGAAGAACTAGTTATCGAAGAACTGGTTATCGAAGCAACTGAGCTAGTTATCGTAGAAAATAGTGGATATTTTGATGAGCACATATGGCTTTCAGCACAATTAGCGATTGAGTCTTGTAACATAATTGCTGATGCAATAATAGAAATAGATTCTGAAATGACTGAATTATACACACTAAATTTAACAACTTATATAAAAAAACTGCAAGAAATTGATGAAAAATTCCAAGAGATAGTTGATAATACTGATAATAATGTGTTAATATTTGGAGATAGGTTTCCATTTAGATACTTACTTTCAGATTATGGAATAGAACACTATGCCGCATTCGTAGGATGCTCGGCTGAAACAGAAGCATCATTTGAAACAGTAGTATATTTAACAGAAATGCTAAACGAAACTACAGCAAGTGCAGTATGTTATATTACAAATTTAGATTTAGCAAATACTATAGTGCAAAACTCAAATGACCCAACTGCTCCAACAATACAATTTAATGCTATGGAAACTATAGATTTCTCTAATAACGAAATTAGTTATATATATTTTATGGAACAAAATTTAAATGCTTTAACAACAGCATTGAGATAAGAAAGGGATACTATGGAACAAATAATATGCAAAAATCTTGAAATAGGATACGACAGAAAAGTAATAATGGGCCCTCTTAATATTATAATTAATGAAGGTGACTATTGGTGCATTACTGGTGCAAATGGCGCAGGTAAAACTACATTTATAAAGACTTTATTAAATTTAACGCCAATTATTGGCGGAGCAATTAATTTGCAAAATGAGCTTAAGCAAATTGATATAGGCTATTTACCGCAACAAAAGCCATATCAAAAAAACTTTCCTGCTTCAGTAGAAGAAATAGTAAGGTCAGGATTTCTTAATAAAATTAATATCAGATTTTACTACAATCATCATGAAAAAGAACTTGCAAAAACAACAATTACAAAATTAGGAATTGCAGGACTGGAAAAAAGAGCATATGGTTCGCTTTCAGGTGGCCAGCAACAGCGAGTATTATTAGCTCGCGCTCTATGCGCTTCTAGTAAAGTTATTATTCTAGATGAGCCTATAGCAGGACTTGACCCCGTTGCTACACAAGAAATGTATAGCGTAATTAGAAAGCTAAATCAAGAAGAAAATATAACTATAATTATGATATCTCATGATATACTACACGCAACTGCTGATGCTAAACAAATGCTACACTTTGATGGGAACGGAAAATATACAATAACTCACAAATGAGAGGTGCAAAATGTTTGAATTATTAAAATACTACTTATCATTTTCATTCGTACAATACGCGCTAATAGTAGGTGTTCTAGTATCGTTATGCTCTGGTCTGCTAGGCGTAATATTAGTACTTAAAAGATTTGCTTATATAGGAGATGGACTTTCACATGTAGCATTTGGGGTAATGTCTGTTGCCATGTGCTTAAATATGGTTGATAATATGTTATTAACTATACCTGTAACAATAATAGTAGCTATACTACTAATAAAAGACGGTTCAAATAGAAAACTTACAGGAGACACGGCATTAGCAATGCTATCAGTTGGTTCAATGGCGTTTGGCTATTTAATTATAAATGTATTTGCAACATCCTCTAATATTGCGGGTGATGTATGTTCGGCTTTATTTGGTGCAACATCAATACTAACTTTATCTTCACAAGATGTAAAAATTAGTGTAGCAATGTCTCTAATAGTCATCTGTATATTTATAATATACTACAATAAAATATTTACTGTAACTTTTGATGAGACATTTGCAAAAGCTACTGGGATAAAGACAGATAAATACAACCTACTAATTGCTGTAATAACTGCAATAGTAATAGTAATAGCTATGAATTTAGTGGGCGCGCTACTAGTTTCAGCATTAATAATATTCCCTGCAGTATCTGCGATGACGCTATTTCATCAATTTAATTACGTTGTAATATTATCAGGATGTCTTTCTATTTTTAATTCAGCAGCAGGCATAATAATATCAATACTATTTAGCACACCTGTTGGTGCAACAATCGTTATGACAAGCGTAGCAACATTTTTTATATTAAAAATATTGTCTCTACTAATAAAAAGGTAATGCGAGCAAATCCTAAATAGGATTTACCTCGCTTTTTTTATGAATTACTCCAATGTAAAAGACATATAAATTTTATAACAGCCTATTTTGATGAAAGGAGAATAGATACATGTATATTACTCGTAGTCTATGGTCATTCTTACAAACCCAGCAAAAAAGCTTTATAAGAGTTACAGCCTTAGAGATGAGCAATCAATTTATATTTTTAGCCAATTATCTATTTTGTGCAATAGCATTGATAGGTATTATTCAAGAAAATACAAGTGATTTTGAAACCTCAATAACTATCATGTTTATACTGTCAATAGCTAAAATTATATTATCTAGAGTAACTGCCCACGTGTTATCTACACAAACAAGCCATATAAAAGTAATGTTGCGAATAGACTTACTTCATAAACTATTTAATTTGGGCTACATAGAGAAAACTCAAAGTGACGAACTAATATCAATACTAACACAAAAAGTAACTTGGCTAAGCTATTACTGTTTAGAATACTTACCTAAAGCCATAGCTACAATCATTACAAGTTTTATAATAATTATGCTTACAACAATCATATATGTACCTCTGGGATTAATAGTTCTCATATGTTCTATAACTATACTTTATATGTACCGTATAATAAAAGAAAAAGAAATTACCGAGCAATCTTGTGAAATTGATTTAACTGGCTTAAGTACTCTAAAAGCCTTTAATATTAAGCCTACCATAACCGACATTCCACGCCCAAAAATCATAATATATTCTATATCTCGTATATACGAAATTATTTTAAATTGTGGATTTTACCTACCATTTGTAGGAGGAATATTTTGTGTTATTGCAGCTAAAATAACTATAGCTAATCTAATAATTTTATTTTTTATATTAACTGCTTGGCATTACCTAATGCATCAAATTACTGTTATTTGGGAACAAAACGGCAATTTTCTAATGGAACTTAACGATATTTTAGAAATATATCAACTATAGGAGATGATTTAATGGAAAAAACTAAATATAAGCACATTATAGCAGCGCTTAGCCGAATTGATAATATTAAAATTTATCTACTAACCTCTTGCGCAGTTAGGTCTATACGTAAACTTTCTGTAGCAATAATCTTTCTGCTTTCGGCGTGGGCTACACAACAATTAATAACTAGCTCCTATAACATTGTACATTATTATATTGTAGCTATGATACCCACTATTACAGTTATTTCATTTATAGATACATATATATCAAGCCATATATCTAATAATATCCTAAATAATCTTAGAGAAACTATCTACAATAAACTATATGATATAGCTCCTATAAAACATAAATTTACACCTGTGCTTGGTGGTGATTTAGAAACTTTTGAAAGATTTTACTCAACTATTTTAGTAGAATATTTAAGCACTATTATCACTGTTATTACTCTACTTGGTTTACTATTATTTCAATCTACTTCGGTGTTTCTAATTACATTTATAACTGCCATTTTCCTTATAGTTATTCCACAATTAATAGTATCGTGTTCTGAAGCTAAAGACTTTAATTTAAAACAACTTTATAATCAATTACACAGTGTTATCTCAGATGGGGTTTTAGGATTAAACAGCCAATTAGAAAGGACTTATTTGGCTAAAGTTCATGCCGCTTCATCCGAATATGATTACTATAACGGCCAGTTTAAATTCACTATAGAAAAAAATATCTTATATACTATAGGGAGTATATCGTTTATTATTTCTTTAGCATTCTTATTCTTAACTCGGGAGCCTAATTCTATATATATTTTTTCTATTGTTTTTATTATTATAAGCGAAATACTTAAGCTAAGTTCGGATTATAGCCCTATTTTTGCAGTAGCGAAAAAACTTATGAATATTTTTAATTTAAAACCTGCTGTCATTGATACTGGAAGTGTACGTTCAAGCTCTGATGCATTTAAAACTCTGCCTCTTTGTGTATCCTTTAACAACGTAACGTTTGAATCTAATTTTGATTCACTAGCGTTAGATGATGTAAGTTTTACTACTAATAATATTACCGCTATTATTTCTGATAGCCACTGTGCTATCGTGCAATTATTACAACGCTTTTACGATGTTGACAAAGGCCAAATTTGTATTAATGCTATTAATATTAAATATATTGTGTTAAGCGATTTACGTAAACTTATCTTTTGTGTTTCCATTGACAATCACTTATTTAACACCTCTATTGAGGATAATTTACGATTAGCTAATCCTACTATATCATTTAAAGAAATTGAAACTGCTGCAGTTTTAACTAATGCTGATTTTTTTATTAAACAACTTCCTAAAGGCTATCAATCAACTATTGATCTTATTTCGTTATCCACTGAACAAAAGTTACTGATACTTTTAACTCAAGCTCTTTTGCTTAACACCCCTATTCTTATCTTAGTCGATTTCCCTGAGACTTTACTAAATGATAATTTATTACTGCTATTTAGAAGTAGTAAAACTGTTATCACCTTTTCTAAAGAATTCTCATCTACATCTTCTTATGCTGACAAAGTTATATTTGTGAAAAATGGTATGGTTCAACAAGTGATATAATTACACAAAAATAAAGTCCACGCTTAATTACGTGGACTTATAAAAAACTGCCTTAAGAATATCTGTGGATTACTTGCTCAATAGTTCCATCTTCAGTACCATTACCTATAGCATTAAACTTCCATTCGTTATTATTCCGATAAATTTCACCAAAAATAATAGCTGTCATATTAGAATAATCATCTGTTAAATTATAACGGCAAAGTTCTGTATCACTTCTAGCATCTACTACTCGAACAAATGCATTTTCAATCATACCAAAATGTTGTTTTCTAATATACGCCTGATAAATATTAACAAACACAATAACTGAACTATACTGAGATGGAACCCGATTTAAATCAACAATAATCTGCTCATCGTCTCCATCACCTTCACCCGTAAGATTATCCCCCAAATGAAGTACCGAGCCACTTCTATGAGTAAGATTTCTAAAACAAACAATGTCACTAGCTTCTTGTAATTTTCCATTCTGCAAAAGGGCAGCCGAAGCATCACAATCTATAGCCATATCTCTTGAAAAAAATTCCTTTTTTCTTCTAGGTAACTCGTCCCATCCAAGACCTACTACCAATTTAGACAATCCACTATTTCCTTTAGTTAAATCCACCTTCTGTCCTTTTTGTAAACTAATTGCCATAAATAATCCCTCCCTAATAAGCCTCTACTCTACTTCAATGCCATAATAATTACACAAAGCTGCAAGCCCTCCTTGGAAACCACTACCTATAGCACTAAACTTCCACTCATCTTGATATCTATAAATTTCCCCAACTACAATAGCTGTTTCTATCGAAAAATCTTCTGCTAAATCATATCTAATAATTTCACTACCTGTTAATTCATCTACTAGGCGAATAAATGCATTATCAACCTGTCCAAAATTTTGCTTACGTTCTAAAGCCTCATGTATAGTAACAGTAAAAGCGATTTTAGAGACATAACTAGGAATTAAATCTAATTCAATCATAATTTGTTCATCATCACCTTCACCCTCGCCAGTCAAATTATCTCCTTGATGAATAACTCCTTCGCTATCATGAACTAAATTTCCGTAAAATACAAAATCTAAGTCATCAAGGCACTTTCCATCGCTTCCTGTTAAAAATACGGAAGCATCTAAATCAAATGCCGAACCACTGCTAAACTGATTAGTATCCCAACCTAACCCCACCATAATTCTACTAAGGTTAGTGCCTTTTGTTAAATCTACTCTTTGTCCTTTTGATAAACTAATTGCCATTGTCAACCTCCTAGTTATTACCTAATTATTACTAATTTTATTTTAGTATAATATGGATTTTGACCCTTGTCAAGCATAATCCCGTCGTACTTATTATTACATTTTTACAAAAAAATAGGTCTATGGCTAGTGCCATAGACTCTAAATATTCAAACCTATACCAATTAAAGAAAGTCTTGCTATAATACGTGCAAAAATTGGGCCACTTATTTTAGTTAATATAGGTTTAAATAGTTTTTTAATAGCTGATTTTGAAAACTTTTTTATAAAGAAGTCTTTTGTTAAGAACTTTTTACCACATTCTCTTATGTTCATATCATAAATTTTTGGATTTACTACTAATATTAATGCTGGTATGTATGCCGCAAATCCAACCACAACAAATGTTAAAGCTATACCTGTACAAAGTATATCGATTAAATTAATATATGAAGCAAACATTCCAAAAAACGTTAAAGCTATTGTTTCCGCCACTAACTTAATAGTAGCTACAATACATTTACCAATCTGCATCTAAACTCCCCTCCCTCTATATATTCCACTTATAATTATAGCAGATTATAATTAATTTTTCAAGTTATCAGCACTGACTTAAGTTAGATTGTGTTTTTTTAGACAAAATTTAACTTAAATTCCTCTAGAGTTTTATTATATTTAAATCTAAATCTATATAAATTATATAGTTACTATTTTTTTGATAGTAAAAACTGCTACAATTTAAGCAAATTAAATAGGTAATTTCTTATAAAAATCCATATTGCATTTATTAAAAAAATGCTGTATAACTATATTATAAATCATTTGGACTTTGATATAAAATAAACGTTAAGTCAAAGGTCTAGTCTAAAATTTGAAGGGAGATATTATCGTGGAAAGATTTACTCAATTGATGGCTCATATGTCTTGTTTAGCCATTATAATAGTGTGTGCTGGTTTAGATTATATGGGGGCGTTGCCAATCTTCAGCGCAATTACAAACGCTAGTGATGCTATGGAGAATTTTACTTATTTAATGGGTGCTTGGACTGTTATTGGTATTATTTATCAAGCATTTGTATCATTTTTCTACTTTTTATTAAAACAAGTTCAAAAATCTAACTAAATATAAAAAGGCTTGGGTATTATAACTACTCAAGTCTTTTTTTGGATGTAGTGGCTTGAAATAAATATATTTATAAGTTAAAATTTTTTGCATAAAGGATGTGATAGAATGATAATTTATACTGCTGAAGATGATAAAAATATTAATAATTTAATAGTGACTCATTTAAAAAACAATGGGTATGATGTTAAAGGCTTTCCAAATGGGGAAGCACTTTTAAATGAATTTAAGATAAAACCAGCAGACTTAATAATTACTGATATTATGATGCCAAAGATGACAGGATACGATTTATGCAAACATATTAGACAATCAAGTAATATTCCTATTATTATGATTAGTGCTAATAATGATGAAATTGACCGAGTACTTGGTTTAGAATTAGGTGCAGATGATTATATAGGCAAACCTATTAGCTTTCGTGAGCTAGGTATTAAAGTAAAAAATTTATTAAGGCGTACTAAGCCTGAACACGATAAGGAAGAAATTTTAAGCCATGAAGATCTCAAGTTGGATTTAAGCGCTCATACGGCTAAAATAGGAGATAAACCGCTTGCTTTAACTCCTAAAGAATTTGATTTACTAAAACTATTTTTAAGTTCTATAAATAGAGCGTACACTAGAGAACAGATTATTTCACAAGTATGGGAATATGAATATGATGCAGATACAAGGCAAGTAGACCATGTAATTAAACGACTTAGAAAAAAAATGCTAGAGCATGGTGCTCAGTGTCAAATCCAAACTGTTTGGGGCGTAGGATATAAAATTGGTGAATAATCATGGGGATATATAAAAGATTGCTAGTTTCTAATTTGATTATAATTAGTTTTGCCCTAATTTTTTTCTTTGCATTTTCTACGTATTTTATTAATACTCAAGCCATAGAAAATATGGAAAAACAGCTGATAAACGAAAATAATATACGAGCTAAACCATTAACTGATACTGCACAAATTATTATACAAAATACCTTAGTGGATAAAGATTATGAAGGTGCACGTAATGAACGAGCTTTTGTACAACATAATGTAAATATGCATTCAAGTAACAATACGATAAATATGGTATATGAAGTAGTTGATAGTACTGTCGATGTTATTTATATCAATTTTAATCCTAATGAATTTATTTTAGACGATTATGTATTAAATCAAATACGAGATATGAAAACAGATACTGCTGAAATACTTCAAGTCCAAGATGAAAGCTATTTAGCAATTAGCACTCAACTAGCTCCTGATACAGATTTTATGTTAGTATCTATGATAGCATACCATGAGGTGTCCACAATAACGACTGAAAACGTTATTGTATTTGTAGCTTTATTAAGCGTGTTACTTAGCATATCTTTTATGTTAATTCATTACCAGTCACGTAAAATTACTATTCCGATAGAAAAGTTATCACAAGTTACAAAGCACTATGCTAACCGTGATTTTTCTATTAATATAGAAATAAACACTAATGATGAAATCCAAGAACTTTCTGAGAGTATACATGAAATGGTTGAAAGCCTTATTTCTTATGAAAGGTCTCAAGTAGCTTTGTTTAGAAATTTATCACATGAATTAAAAACTCCCCTTACAGCTATAAGTGGTTATGCTGAAGGAATTGAAAATGGGTATTATAGCGATATAAAAGCTCCTCTTAAAATAATCCAGGAAGAAAGTACTAGAATTAAAAATATTTTGGAAGACTTAATTTTTCTTAGTAAAATTAATAGTAAAACAGAGCACTATAAATTTGAAGAAGCTGATATAGTGGACATACTAACTAGTGCAGTAATAAAATTAGAATCTATTGCTATTTTAAATGATATTGATATATACTATGAACCAATTGCACCGATAATTGCTAAAGTAGATAAAATTAAGCTGCTTAGAATGTTCATTAACATTATTTCAAATGCACTTAAGCATACTACTGATATGATAGAGATAACTATAGTGAAAAAGCAGGCTGATATAGAAATTACTATTACTGACAATGGGCCAGGCTTTAAACCAGAAGCTTTAAAAAATTTATGTGATAACAAAACTACTGAAGCTATTAATGGCAATGGTTTAGGACTTATTATAGTTAAAGAAATTTTAAAACAACATTGTGGTAATCTAAAGTTAGGTAATACTTCAACTAGTGGGGCTTATGTAACTATTATATTATCAGTATAAAAAACCCCGACAGCCATAAAGTCTGTTGGGGTTTTTTTATTAAACTGCCCATTGAGCAGTAGATATGTCTGTTGTAATATTTGTAGCATATTGACTAATTGCATTACTAAAAGTGGTTTCCTCTTCAGCTTCAGCTTCTTCTTGAGCCTCTTCTATAGCTTCTAAGATAGCTTCAAAAGTTTCTTCTTCAATATTCTCAGTTTCATCTTCTACCGCAGTTAAAACTGACTCGATAGTAGTATCGTCATCATCTTCATCAGTTGCTGTAAGTGATTCAAAGCTATAGAAGCTACTAGAAGACAATATGTTTTGCGCATCCATTAAACTTTCAGAAGTGAAAGAATATGAATCGTCAGTAGAGCCGGAATCATCTGAAGATGATGGTGGAGGAGGTGGTGGTGGAGGAGGCTTTTCCCCTGATCTTTGAGTCTCGTCTGTTCCTTCTGTTTCAGTGCTACTAACATACTTACTAAAATCTTGAGTACTAGAGTAAGATGAGTATAAGCTAGTATACAAACTAGTACTTGAACTTGAAATTGTCATAATATTTCCCCCTTAACATTGTTAGTTGATGTTATTACTTTAATATTATTATAATTTGACTACCTTAATTTAAGTTAAAGTCAAAAAATTTTTTTATAAAACAACTTTAATAGTAGCAGTATGACCGTCTAAGCTTTCAGCTGAAATTTTCCCCTTATGACTTACAACAATTGCACGCGCCATTGCTAAACCTATTCCAAAGCCTTTTGAATCGCTGTTTCTTGATGTATCTGCCCGATAAAATCTATCAAACCATTCACTATACTGACGTATTTCTAAATTCGCTGCTTTATTTGTAATATAAATTGTATTTTTTCCTTTAATTACTCTAAGTGACACATGAATAACAGAATTGGGTTCACCATATTTTAATGCATTTTCCAGTAATATTGATATAAGAAGTTCAATATTTTGCAAATCACCATTATAATAAATATTTGGTGATATAGTATACTCGATTTGCTTATAACTACTCATAGCTACCCCTTCAAAGAAAATACAACTATCTATTAATAAATCCGATAAATTAAATTTCGTTTTTGGAATTTCAGTTAACTCCTCCAATTTAGTCAGTGAAATCATATAATCGATAAGTCCATTGAGTCTATTAATTTGCTCAATAATACTTTTAGTCCACATTGAAGAGCCATTTTTTAAATTAATTACTTCCACATCCCCCTTTATAATAGTAAGTGGTGTTTTAAGTTCATGCGTAACTCCTGTAATAAATTCACGTTGTGTTTCATAGCCCTTTGCAATAACTGCAACAACTTTTTTGGAAAAAATAACAACTAGTATGCATATCATTATAAATGCAAGTATACTTACTTCTACACAATTTAAGAAGAAACTATAAACTAACATCCATTCTGGAGTAAAATCAATAAAATAAATCCAATTATTTACAACCTCAAACTTATAGTTACTAATAATACCTCTAGTTTTACCACTAAGAATTACTTGTTGTGTAAGCTCCTCAACTTTAGTTTTTAGAGTCATTAAGCTGCGATTCATATTAAGATGAGTAATACTACCCTCCTCGTTAGTTTCTACGCAAAAATATTCTGAATAATAATGTGGATTTTGTGATAATATTAAAGAGTTTGATAACATTTCTTCAGGAGACAAAGGCATTGCATCTTCAAGGGGTGGTGGAGTTAGCTGTAAGGATTGTGGAGGTTCTAATTCATTGTTATTATTTCCTCGAGTGTTGTCATCATTTATAATAAGTTCCATCATATTATCTAAACGAACTACCATTATATTATAATAATTTAGCCCATTAATAATTACTACTAATGCAAAAAATACAATAAATACTATTCCAATCGAAAATATAATAACTCTTTTACGTAACTTTTTTTCCATATAAAATTCCTCCCATAAAATCTACATTTCTTCTACTCTGTATCCCACATTTCGTACTGCCTTAATATGCATAGTGGATTTAAGTGAAGTAAGTTTTTTTCTTAAGTTTGAAATATAAACCCACACCGTGCTAATATCAACATCGCTATCATATCCCCAAATACGTTCTGCGAATCTCTCTGCTGATAACACTTGCGTTTGATTAGCCATTAACATTTCTAATATTTGAAACTCTTTATTAGGTAAGCGAATTGTTCCAAACTCCGACGATATTTCATAGTTAGTTAAATTCAAAGTTATATTACCTATAGTTATAGATGCATTAGTTTGGGTAGGCTTTCTAGTCATAGCACGAATACGCGCAAGTAGCTCGCCAGCTTCAAAAGGTTTAGTTAAATAATCATTAGCCCCATAATCTAGCCCTGCAATTTTATCATCAATTTGTGACTTAGCACTAAGGATAATAATTGGTACCGTATTTCCTTTTGCCCTAATCCGCTTTAGTACCTCAATTCCATTAAGTTTAGGCATCATAATATCCAGAATAACCCCATCATAATTACCTGTATCCATATAGTCAATAGCACTAAAACCATCATTTACTACATCTACTGAGTAATTACTGTGTTGCAATATTGCAACTAAAATATCCGCTAATTGTCTTTCGTCTTCACATACTAAAATTCTCATATATATCCCGTCCCTTCCATAAAAATATATGCTTAGTGTACACCAACATTCACAAATAATTTCTATTTTTTCCCTAGTAAATTTTTCTAACCTAAAAGAATACAAAAATAGACTATAGATACTATCCTATAGTCTATAAACTATCTTATAATCCATGATGCATTTCCTGTCCTAAGACCTCTCGTACTTCTCCAATAGTTACAAATGCGTTTGGATCTATATTCATTATTAGTGATTTCAATTTTGGAAGTTGTTTTTCTGCTAAAACAGCAAATAATAATTCAGTTTCTTGCCCTGAATACACCATTTTCCTCCCTTGAAATTGCATAGTTGCTTCAGGTAATTGCTCTGAAATCTTTTTTATAAGTTCAGAACTTTTACTAGTGATGATAAATGCTGCTCTAACACTCAAACCACCTTCTAACACTATACTTATCATTTTAGTAGTTACTAGTACTGAAATAATAGCATACAATCCAGTTTCAAGCCCAAAAATAGACATACCCGCAATAATAATTATAGCATCTATAGCTAACATTAATTTAGGAATCGGAAACTTAGGTGCTATAAACTTAATTATTGATGCTAACATATCAGTGCCGCCTGTAGTAGAACCTGTTCTTAAAACGATTCCAATCCCAATTCCTATTGTTGCCCCTCCGAAAATTCCTATTAAAAGAATATCTGTTATATATCTAAATGGATTTGGAAAATACTCCAGAACAGATAACCATACTGAAAATAGTATTACAGCATACAATGATTTTTTTGCAAAGTTAAAACCACGCTGTTTAATACTTATTGCAAACAATGGGATATTAACTAAAATATTTGTTAGAGCAATAGGGATTGGAATAGCAAAATGTTTACTCGTAACTTCATATACCACTATACCAAACCCCGATATACCTCCCGTAACCAATCCTATTGGAACAAAAAACCATTGCACTCCTATAGCTAAAAGACCTACGCCCAAACATATTAGAAGAAAATCTATTTTATCAATCGCTATATATTTCATATTACAAGCCCTCCCTCAAGCTTAATTTCTTACTGGATTTCTTCCATAAACCCTTGTCCTAAAACTTCTTTTACATCTGCAATAGTTACAAATGCTCTAGGGTCAATTTCAAAAATAATTTCTCTTAATTTTGTAATCTCCTTTTGTGCTACAACTGTAAATAACATCTCCTGCTCTTGTTTAGAATACATTCCTTTAGCTTTAAGTCCTGTGCTACCTCGGGGTATTTTTTCCATAATAGCCGTGGCAATTTCTTCATTTTTAGATGACATAATAAACGCAGCCTTAGCGTAATTTACTCCTTCTAACACATTTGATAAGACTCTTGACATAACAAATATTGCAAGCATAGCATAAATAGCCTTATTGGCACCAAATACAAAAAGACCCATTAATACAATGAAACCATCTATCATCATCACTATTGTATATATAGGGAATTGTGGAAATTTATTTCTAAGTATACTTGCCAACATATCAGTTCCACCTGATGTAGCTCCAGATTTTAATATAAGCCCTATACCTATTCCATATCCAACTCCTGCTACAAGAGCAGATAACATTAAATCTCCACCTAAATCAAACAAATTAGGAATAAATAATGTTATTTCTAATAGTGCTGATACAACAAGAACTGCATATATTGATTTTTTTACAAATATAAGCCCTTTTTGTAAAATTGCTATTACAAATAGTGGTATGTTTAAAACAAGTGTTGTAACAGATATAGGTATTGTAAATCCTAACATAGTAGTTGATATTTCCTCAATAATAATACCAAGTCCAGATACACCTCCAGTTACAAGTCCTGAAGGTGCTAGAAACCAGTTTATTGTTAGTGTAAGTATTAACGAACCTAGAACTATCAATCCAAAATCTTTGAGTGGTATTAATAAATTTTTCATAGACTAGCGCTCCTTACTATTATAAAGTTATTAATAGTCTTGATATTATGAAAGTATTTATACCCTAAATTCTGATTTGCATTATTTTCCCTAGTTAAAAAAGCTACAACATATTAATGTTGTAGCTAAATATTTGCTATATCAGTTCTATATTGCATTTGCTCAAAACTAATTTTACTTACTTCTTTATAAACTTTATCACGGGCTTCATCTAGCGTATCAGCTAACGCTGTTAAGGAAAGTACTCGACCACCATTAGTTATATAGTTGTTAGCTTCATCTAAAGCAGTTCCTGAATGAGATATCTTTACATCTTTATCTACATTTTCAAGGCCTGAAATTACGCATCCTTTAGTAGCAGTTTGAGGGTAACCTCCACTTGCTAGTACTACAGTTGTACTAACCCTATCATCCCATTCAAGATTAACTTCTGATAATTGACTCTGTGTACATGCAATCATTGTATCAAGTAAACTAGAATTAAGCCTTGGTAAAATGCTTTGTGTCTCAGGGTCACCAAATCGTACATTAAACTCTAATACATATGGCTCATCATTACAAATCATAAGGCCAATAAATAATACACCTACAAACTCTAAATCTTCTGCTATAAATCCATTAATGATAGGATTTAATATTTCAGCTCGTATTTTTGAACTTAGTTTAGGCGTAATTACAGGATTAGGAGAAAAGCTACCCATTCCTCCTGTATTTAAGCCTTCATCATTATCGTAAATTCTTTTATAATCCCTTGCTGTCTCCATTGGGAAAATAACTTCAGTATCTACAAAACACATTAATGAAGCCTCTATACCTGCTAAAAACTCTTCTATAACAACATGTTCACCAGCACCTTTAAAGACATCATCAAAAATATCAACAATAGCTTGTTTAGCTTCTTCATATGTGGTACAAATAAGTACTCCTTTACCTGCAGCCAATCCATCAGCTTTCACCACAATAGGCAAATTAAATGTCATTACACGTGTTAAGGCTTTCTCTCTTTCTGCTTTACTAAAAGCAGCATATTTAGCCGTAGGTATATTATGCCTAGTTAAAAATTCTTTAGTAAACCTTTTGCTACCTTCAAATTGAGCGCATTCCTTATTAGGGCCAAATATATTAAAGCCATTTTTTTGGAATATATCTACAATACCACCTACTAGTGGAGCTTCTGGTCCTACAATTGTCAAATCAATAGAATTTTCTTTAGCAAAGGTGATTAAGCTATCAAAATCTAATATATCTATAGGAACACTAACAGCCATATGAGACACGCCAGCATTAGGAGGAGCCATAAATATTTCGACCCCCTCACTTTGACGATATAATGTTTCACATATAGCGACTTCTCTACCACCGTTACCAATAATTAATACTTTCATATGTTTCACTCACCTTTTTCTAGTAATTTAATAGCATCAATTAATAAAGAGTGCTCAATATCATTTAAAATACGTTGTGCAAGCGTTTGAGCTGTATCATCAGGTTGTACATCAAGCTCTCTTTGTAATATAATTTCACCTGTATCAATACCATCTTCTACATAGTGAACAGTTGCACCAGATTTTTTTTCTTTATTTTCTATTACTGCTTTATGAACAGCAATTCCATAATAGCCTTTACCACCAAACTTAGGCAGTAATGATGGGTGAATATTAATAATACGTCCTTGATACTCCTTTAGTAAATTATGTCCTAGTATACGTAAATATCCTGCTAGAACCACTAAATCTACTTTATGTTGCTTAAGATAATGAGTGATTTTATGCTCACCGTCTTCACCTTTTTCTGTTACACAATAGCAAGCAATACCATGAGATTGCGCACGAGTAAGAGCATATGCTTCAGGATTACTTGAAATTACACATACAACTTCACTCTCAATATCATCTGCATCAATTATTGCTTGTAAATTACTACCTGAGCCTGAAACTAATACTCCTATTTTCAACATACAACTACTCCCTTATTAAAATAACACCTTCATCACCCTCAACTATTTCACCAATAACAGTTGCTGTTTCGCCAGTATTATTTAGTATATCCAAACTTCTTTTTACATCTTCTTTTTCCACTACTATTACCATTCCAATACCCATATTAAAAGTATTATAAAGTTCCTTATCATCTAAATTAGATATTTCTTCAATAAATTTATAAATTGGTGGCTTAGTAATGCTATTAAGATTAATTTTAGCACTAATGTTAGATGTAAACATTCGAGGGATATTTTCAATAAATCCTCCGCCTGTAATATGAGATATACCTCTAATATTTACTTTAGTTTTTAATTCTAAAATACTATTAACATAAAGTTTAGTAGGTTTAAGCAGAGCTTCACCATAAGTTTCACCCAAATATTCACAATAATCATTAAGATTAGTATTACTCACTTCCAGCAGTTTTCTAATAAGCGAATAACCATTACTATGAACTCCATTAGAACTTAATCCTATTAGCACATTACCTGCTTTAATATCGCTCCCATTTATCATATGTTCCTTATCCACAATACCTACCACAAAGCCAGCAACATCATATTCACCATCTTTATAAAAACCAGGCATTTCAGCAGTTTCACCGCCAATTAGTGCACAAGAACTTTGTCTACACCCTTTACTAATACCAGCTACGATTTCCCCAATATGTTCAGGGGCAATTTTACCTGTTGCAATGTAATCTAAAAAAAACAATGGTGTAGCTCCACAACACAAAATATCATTTACACACATTGCAACACAATCAATACCAATAGTATCATGCCTATTTAGGTCAAAGGCAAGTTTTAACTTAGTTCCAACCCCATCTGTTCCTGAAATTAATACAGGCTCTTTCATATCTTTAAATGCCGCTAAACTAAATGCACCTCCAAAGCTTCCTATATCAGTTAAAACTCCACTTGTAAATGTACTTTTTACATGTTCTTTCATAGTATTAACAGCTTCATAACCACGATGTACATCCACACCTGCATCTTGGTAAGTAATTTTGTTATTCATGAATTTAATTCCTCTCTATAGTCTACGCATTAATTGATTCTTCTATCTTATTAGGTTCCATTGGGACTTCTATAGGATATTTTCCATTAAAACAAGCTCTACAAAATCCATCTTCCCCATTACAAGCTTCAGATAAACCTGCAAGCGACAAATATGTTAAACTATCAGCACCAAGATATTCTCTAATTTCATCTATAGATTTAACTGCCCCTATAAGATGCTTTCTAGAAGGAGTATCAATTCCGTAGTAACAACTATATTTTACCGGAGGAGAAGTAATGCATAAATGAACTTCCTTAGCTCCAGCCTTTTTGACTTGCTCTACAATTCTTTTTGATGTTGTTCCACGTACGATTGAATCATCTATCATAATTACCCTTTTATCTTTTAAGTTAAATCTTAATGGGCTAAGCTTTAACTTAACTGCTGTTTCTCTAAGCTCTTGTGTAGGTTGTATAAATGTCCGTCCCACATACCTATTTTTAACTAACCCCTCCATATAAGGAATTCCTGAAGCATTAGCAAATCCAATAGCAGCTGGTATACCCGAGTCTGGTACAGGGATTACTATATCAGCTTGTGCTTTAAATTCATTAGCTAAAATTTCACCCGATTTTCTTCTAAATTCAAATACGCTAAAATCATCTATTGTGCTATCAGGTCGTGCTAAATAAATTAATTCAAACACACATAAATTTTTTTGTCCCCAATGAGTTGCTGGAATACTTTTTAAACCATTTTCATCTATAATTACAACTTCGCCCGGTTCAATGTCACGAATAAACTCTGCATCAATAACATCTAAAGCACAACTCTCTGAGGCCAAAATATAACTACCATCAGCCCGTTGTCCTAAACATAATGGTCTTAATCCATGAGGATCACGTACCCCAATTAACTGTTGCTTTGTTGTAACAATTAATGCGTATCCTCCTTTAATAAGACTAATTGTATGCTTTAACGCTATCTCAATACCCCGTCTATACTGTCTCGCGATTAATTTTAAAATAGATTCCGAATCAATATTTGTATGAAATACTGCGCCATCTTCTTCTAACATATCACGAAGACCTTCACTATTTGTTAAATTTCCATTATGAGCTAATGCTATTTGGCCAAATTTAGATTTCGCAGTTACTGGTTGACAATTTTCAATTTCCTTATCTCCAGAGGTTGAATATCTAACATGTCCTATAGCTATGTTACCTTTTAATGTGCTAAGGCGTTGTTCATCAAATATTTCTGATACTAAACCCATACCTTTCGCACTCTCTAATACCCCTTCATTATTTACAGTAATACCAGCACTCTCTTGCCCTCTATGTTGCAAGGCATAAAGTCCGTAATACGCTAATCTCGCGGCAAGATTTTCATCTTTTACATAAACTCCAATAACACCGCATTCTTCTTTTAATTTATCATCTATAAAGTGCATATAATCGCTCCTTTAGGTTGTGTATTGGAAAATTTAAATTTCCAATACACATATCCTAATACCATATCATTGAATTATTATACTATATTTTTAGGAATGTATTATACGGTCTAGCATTTCGTGATATACTTCCTCAACTTCCCCTAAATCACGTCTAAAACGGTCCTTATCAAGCTTTTTGTTAGTTTGTTTATCCCAAAATCTACAAGTGTCAGGAGAAATTTCATCAGCTAATATAATATCCCCTTTATAACGTCCTAATTCAATTTTAAAATCAATCAATCTAACATTTATCTTATCAAGGTATTCTGTTAACACTTGATTTACTTTAGCTGCAATTTCAGCCATCTTAGTAAGCTCTTCTTGTGTAGCAAGCTCTAATGCTAAAATCTGCGAGGTATTAATCATAGGATCACCTAGGTTATCATCCTTTAAGCAATATTCTAAAGTTGAAGACTTTAATATAGTTCCCTCTTGCACTCCAAATCTTTTGCAAAATGACCCTGCAGCTACATTTCTTACAATTACTTCAAGTGGTACAATATCTACCGATTTAACTAATGTTTCTCGTGCATTTAATTGTTCTACATAATGAGTTGTAACACCATACTTCTCAAGTAACTGAAACATCATATTACTCATACGGTTATTAACTTCACCTTTACCAGTAATAATGCCTCGTTTTTCACCATTAAACGCAGTTGCATCATCCTTATAAGATACAACGCATACATCTCCTTTCATCGTACTGTACACTTTTTTAGCTTTTCCTTCATATAATAATTGTACTTTATCCATATTAATCCTCCTCCATGTTTATCTAAAATTGAGCAGATACTTTTTCATCTTTAGCTATAACTTGTTTAGCCATATCTTCTTTAAATTGAAGCATTTTAGCTGCAACTTCCTTATCACTAACTCCTAAAATTTGAAGCGCTAATAAACCAGCATTTTTAGCTCCATCAATCCCAACAGTAGCAACAGGTATACCTGGAGGCATTTGTACCATAGCAAGGAGAGCATCAAGCCCATCTAACCTTTTTGCCGCTATTGGCAATGCTACAACAGGTAAAGTCGTATACGCCGCCAAAACTCCTGCTAAATGAGCCGCCATTCCAGCCGCAGCAACAATAACTCCTACCCCATTTTGACGAGCATTTTTAGCGAACTCTTCTGCTATTTGTGGAGTACGATGAGCTGAAATTACTCTGACCTCTACATCTACCCCAAAAGATTTTACCACTTCTATTCCTGGTTTGACAATCTCTAAATCTGAATCACTACCCATTACAAATGCAACTTTCATCTTTTCACCTCATAAATATATTTTAAAATTCTAAATTGGGGGGTTAAATATCCCCCCATATAAATTTCAATCATCTAAATCGCTAATTCTTTCGTACCGTATACCGTTCAACCAAGTTTTTTTGAATTTCCGCTTCGGTTAACAGGAGGGAGTTGACTGCTTTCAGTATCTTTAAAATAATCTACTCCGGCTCTAAAAATACGCTGGTCTTTATTACCTGGAACATTAATGTGAATATTAGCGCCTACACGTTCATTATGACCCATTTTACCTAATATACGACCATCTCTAGATACGATACCTTCAATATTATACATACTACCATTAACATTAGCTTGTGCAGTTACTATGCCATTTTCATTTACATATTGACTAAAAATTTGTCCATGGTGGATTAAAGAATCTATAGTTTCTTGGGAAGCAACAAATCTACCTTCCCCATGCGAAATAGGTATTCTATAACGCTCACCAACATTGACATATCTTAACCAAGCTGATTTAGTACTTACAATCTCAGTATTTGCCATAGTTGAAATATGTTTTCCTAACGTATTAAATGTTAAAGTTGGGGAACCTTCAGTTCTTTCTGTAATTCTACCTTCAGGTAAAAGTCCTAATTTTACTAAAACCTGGAATCCATTACATATTCCAATAATTAACCCATCTTTTGTATCTAAATAATTATGAAGGGCATGCTTTAAACGCTGATTTCTAAATGTAGTAGCGATAAATTTTCCACTACCATCAGGCTCATCCCCTGCTGAAAATCCTCCAGGGAAAGCTATAATATTAGCTTGTTGAATAGCCTTTTCTAGCCTAGCAATAGACTCAACTATTTGGTCAGAAGTACGATTTAAAAATACTACCTGCTCAACTTCAGCCCCCGCGTTTAGAAATGCTTTTTGCGTATCATATTCACAATTAGTTCCAGGGAAAACAGGAATTACAACTTTCGGTTTAGCTACCCTATTTTTGCAAATATAAGCTTTTTGAGGAACGGTATAATGAACTTCCCTAGAGGCAAGCTTTGTATCAGCATTATAACTAAATACATTTCTTAATGTTGAATCTATATCCTCTAGTACTTCATCAATACCAATGCTAATATCATTAATCTCAATAACTTCTTCTTGTAAGGTATCCCCAATAGCAATAAATTTATCTGCATCAATTTTACATAGATATTCAGGAGACACCGAAATTAATATATCTCCATAATAAGCATTTAAAATATTATAAGGTGTACGAATTCTAGCTCCTATTTTATTCCCAAGACTCATCTGGGCAATAGCCATCATAATTCCGCCACATCCAATAGTATACGTACTTTTAATATAGCCCGCATATATATAGTAATGCAGTAATTGATAAGTCTCTTTCATAAATTTAAAATCTGGCATTCCGTATTCATCTATAGGTATATGAAGATGCAAAATTTTATGGTGTGGACGTTTAAAGCTACCACTAGTACAATTGCTTGCAAATCCAACACTACAAGCGAAAGATATAAATGTAGGTGGAACAGTTAAATCCTCAAAAGTTCCTGACATACTATCTTTACCACCTATAGCACCAATTTCAAGACTCCTTTGAGCTTCAAATGCACCTAATAAAGCGGCAACTGGTTTACCCCATTTATTAGGGTCTTTACCAAGACGCTCAAAATACTCTTGGAACGATAAATAAATTTTATTATAATCCGCCCCTAGAGCAACTTGTTTAGCAACAGACTCAACAACAGCATAAACAGCACCATGGAATGGAGATTTCTCCATAAGCTCAGGGTCAAAGCCATGAGTCATATAAGTTGCGCTATTAGTATCACCTTCAATAACTGGAATTTTTGCTACCATTCCAAGCTCTTTAGTAAGTTGATACTTACCTCCATATGGCAAAAGAACAGTACCTGCACCAACAGTACTATCAAATTGGCTTGAGAGTCCTTTTTGTAAAGAATTATTTAATTTCTTTAAACAAGCTTTAACCTGTTCTAAAGTAACATCCTCTTTTGCCACCATCTCAAGTTTTGGGGAAGTTATATAAGCGTCTGTAGTTTGTAAAATTCCTGCACTATCTAAGAAATCTCTTGAAATATCTACAATAGTTTGACCTCTCCAAGTCATTAATAGGCGATTATTATTTGTAACTGTAGCTACATGTACAGCGTTTAAATTCTCTTTTTTACACAGCTTAATTATAGACTTCATATCGTCTCTAGAAATTGCAATTGCCATTCTTTCTTGAGATTCAGAAATAGCAATCTCAGTCCCATCAAGTCCTGTATACTTTAAAGGAACCTGATCAAGCTCAATCACAAGTCCACGAGCGATTTCGCCTATTGCAACACATACCCCTCCAGCGCCAAAATCATTACACCTTTTAATTTTACTAGTGAAAGAAGGATTTCTAAATAATCGTTGGAGCTTTCTTTCCTCAACCGGATTACCTTTTTGAACTTCACTACCACACATCTTAATTGACTCAGTTGTATGTTCCTTAGAAGAACCAGTAGCACCGCCACACCCATCACGCCCAGTAGCGCCACCGATTAATAAAATTACATCGCCCTCAGTAGGCTGTTCTCTTTTAACTTGATATTTTGGCACAGCACCAACAACTGCACCAACTTCAAGGCGTTTAGCTTTATATCCCGGATGATAATATTCTTTAACTTCACCAGTAGCTAATCCGATTTGATTTCCATATGAGCTAAAACCATTAGCTGCAGTCTGAGTAATTTGACGTTGTGAAAGTTTTCCCTTTAGAGTATCTTCTACCTTTTCATTAGGATCTGCAGCACCTGTAATTCTCATCGCCTGATATACATAAGCTCGTCCAGAAAGTGGGTCACGTATAGCACCGCCAAGACAAGTGGCAGCTCCACCGAATGGTTCAATTTCAGTAGGATGGTTATGAGTTTCATTTTTAAACAAAATTAAATATTCGTAACGTCTTCCATCAATATACACAATATCCTCAATAGTACAAGCATTATTTTCATCGGATTCAACTAAATGCTGTAACTTACCTTGTCTTCTTAAGCTTTTCATTATAATAGTAGCAAGGTCCATCAAAGAGGATTTTTTATCATTCCCAGTTTCTAATCTTAACTGCTGATAAGCTTGAAGTGCATCAACAAGAGGTTTACTATATGGGCCATCCTCTATATTAATATCCAGAAGCTCTGTCATAAAAGTTGTATGACGACAATGGTCTGACCAATAAGTATCCACTACTCTAAGTTCCGTAAAAGTCGGATTTCTATTTTCGCTTTTAAAATAATCTTTAAAAAATAACAAATCATCAATATTCATTGCCAAACCGAATTCTTTTTTTAAATCTTTTAACTGTGCCTCACTTAATAAAGTGAAATCATCTATAGTTTCAATTGCTTCAGCGATAGGGTGTTCAGTAAATAGCGAAGTAGGTTTATCGAGTGTGACTAACTCTTTTTCTATAGGATTAATTAAATGTTGTTGAATCCGCTTAATATCCTGAGGTGAAATGTTGCCTTCTATACAGAATACCGTTCCTATTTTAACAATTGGCATTGAATTTTCATCAATTAGCCGAATACATTGCTCACAAGAGTCTGCCATTTGGTCATATTGACCATTTAAAAACTGTGTTACGAATACTGAACCATGTAGTTCAGGTAAAAATTCTTCGTAAATATTATCCGACTGTGGTTCTGAAAAAATCGTTGTTTTTGCTTTATGAAAAACCTCTTCACTAATATTCTCTACATCATACCGGTTAAAAATTCTCACATTTTCAACACCATTAATATGAAGAAACTCCCTAATTTCATTTTTTATATTATTACTTCCCACATCAAAACCGGGCTTTTTCTCTACATAAAGTCTATACATTTTCTCACCTCGTTAGTGTTATAAGTTAAGGGTAACATTTACCAATTTAATTGTCAATACTTGGAATGACAAAAGCTTCGATAATATTGTTATAATATGCGTTTTTTAAAATAAAATGTAGTCAATAAGCGTTTACTTTTTTTTCAAATTCTTGTATAGTAGATAATGAATACGGGAATACTTTAGCAAATTAGGGGAGTCCCATAACCTATAAATTAGGTAGTTATTTAGTACGTAAGTGATTTTTATCACAATAAATTTATAAGGATGATATTATATGATTACAGTTAATAACGTGAGTTTGCAATTTGGCCCAAGTAAGTTGTTTACAGATGTTAATTTGAAATTTACACCGGGCAATTGTTACGGTCTTATTGGCGCAAACGGTGCAGGTAAGTCCACATTTTTAAAAATTTTATCAGGCGATATTGAGCCTTCTACTGGAGAAATTATTATTCCACCAAAAGAAAGAATGTCTGTACTAAAACAAGACCATTTCCAATATGATGACTGTGAAGTTCTACAAACAGTTATTAGAGGAAATGCACGTCTTTATGAAATCATGCTAGAAAAAGATGCACTATATGCTAAAGAAGATTTTAATGATGATGACGGAATTAGAGCGTCTGAACTAGAAGGTGAATTTGCTGAGATGGGCGGTTGGGAAGCTGACTCGGAAGCATCTCAATTGTTGCAAGGACTTGGCATAGGAACTGAACTACATTACGTCCAAGTAAAAGATTTAAATGGTGGGGATAAAGTAAAAGTATTACTTGCACAAGCATTATTTGGTCGCCCAGATATTTTACTTCTTGATGAGCCTACAAACCATTTAGATATCCAATCTGTGAATTGGCTTGAAGATTTTCTTCTAGATTTTGTTGGCACAGTGATAGTTGTTTCTCATGATCGCCACTTTTTAAATACTGTTTGTACACATATAGTAGATATTGATTTTGGCAAAATTAAAATGTATGTTGGGAACTATGATTTTTGGTATGATTCTAGCCAACTAATTCAAAGCTTAATTAAAGCACAAAATAAGAAAAAAGAAGATAAAATTAAAGAGTTGCAAAATTTCATAAAACGTTTCTCGGCTAATAAATCTAAATCTAAACAAGCTACCTCGCGTAAAAAAATGCTTGATAAAATAGATGTAGAAGATATGCCGGCATCCACTAGGCGTTATCCATTCGTAAGTTTCAATCAAGACCGAGAAGTTGGTAATGAAATTTTAAATGTAGAACAAATTAATAAAACTATCGATGGAACTAAACTGCTGAATAATATTAGCTTTAGAGTTAATAAAGAAGATAAAATTGCTATTATCGGTGAGGATGAAATTGCTATTACAGAGTTATTCAAAATATTATCAGGTGAGCAAGAGCCTGATAGTGGAGAAATAAAATGGGGTGTTACAGCAACAGAATCATATTTCCCTAAAGATAATTCTGAGTTTTTCAATGAATGTAATTTAGACTTAATGAATTGGTTAAGACAGTTCTCAGAAGATCAAACAGAAAGCTATTTAAGAGGGTTTTTAGGTAGAATGCTATTTTCCGGAGAAGATGCTAAAAAGCCAGCACATGTACTATCTGGGGGCGAAAAAGTTAGGTGCATGTTATCTAGAATGATGTTAAAGGGCTCTAACGTGCTATTACTTGATCAACCAACAAACCACTTAGACCTAGAATCTATAACTGCACTGAACAATGGATTAATTAGCTTTAAAGGAAATGTAATATTCACATCTCACGACCATCAGTTTATACAAACCATTGCTAATAGGATAATAGAAGTAACTCCAGAGGGTATTATAGATAAAATGACAACTTATGATGAATATTTAACAGAAAAAGGTATTAAATAGATAATTTCTGGTAATTATAAGGTAGATTAGGTAGTTACAAATTAGTTAGAGCAGTCTTAGGAGTTATTTCTCCACAGATATTTAATAACTCTTAAGATGATTGGACTTACAATACATTTTTTACGACTTTTGGACTTTTAGAATATACAATGGAACTTATAATCCATTTGGAAAGTGTTGCTAACTAGTAACTACCTTGATTATTACTAAGGAGGATTAACTATGAAATTTACAGAATTTGAATATAAACGGCCGAGTTTTGATGAATATAAACAAAATATGGCCGCATTAATTGAAGAAGTAAACTCAGCATCTTCTGCTAGCGAACAAATAAATAGTTGTAAAAAAATATTTAACCAACTTACCCATATAGATACTTTGAGTCAAATTGCCAGTGTTCGTCACTCAATTAATACTAAAGATAAATTTTATGATGAAGAAAATGAATATTGGGATGAGTTCTCTCCTTTATATAGTGAAGTGGAATTAGGCTTCCAAAAAGCAATAGTTAATTCACAATTTAGACCGGCATTAGAAGAGGAATTTAGTGAACAATATTTTCGTATAACAGAAAACGCATTAAAGGTATTTTCTCCTGATATTATAAAAGAAACCCAAGAAGAGAATAAATTAGTTTCTGAATATAGTAAATTAATCGCATCTGCAGAAATAGAGTATAAAGGTAAAATTTATAATTTATCTGGTCTTGGACCATTTACAATTGATAAAGATAGAGAAGTTAGAAAAGAGGCTAATAATTTAGTAGCTAACTTTTACAAAGAGAACCAAAATGCTATAGAAACTATTTATGATAAACTGGTTAAATTGCGTCATGCTAAAGCTAAAAAACTTGGGTTTGATAATTATGTAGATTTTAGTTATATAACACTGAATCGCACTGATTATAATAAAGATATGGTTGCGGAATTTAGACAACAAGTTAAAGAACATATAGTACCTATTGCATCTCAATTGTATGAAGATCAAAAAAATAGATTAGGGCTGGATACACTATATTATTATGATTTAAATTTTGAATTCCTTTCTGGCAATGCTACGCCTAAAGGTGATGCGCATTTTATTTTAAATAATGGCGAAAAAATGTATAATGAATTATCTAAAGAAACAAAGGAATTCTTTCAATTTATGGTAGAGTGCGAATTACTAGATTTAGAAACTAAATCCGGTAAAGAAGGCGGCGGTTATTGCACATACTTTTATGATTATAAATCACCGTTTATATTCTCTAATTTTAATGGAACAGCAGGCGATATTGATGTGTTAACTCATGAAGCAGGTCATGCTTTCCAACTATATAATTCTAGACATATTGAAATACCAAATTTAATATTTTCTACATTAGAAAGTTGTGAAATTCACTCGATGGCTATGGAATATATCACGTGGCCTTGGATGGAGCTATTCTTTAAAGAAGAAACTATGAAATATAAATATACTCATCTTGGTGGTGCTATTAAATTTATCCCCTATGGTATTGTAGTAGATGCATTTCAACACTTTATTTATAGCAATCCAGAAGCTACTGCGAAAGAAAGAAATGCTCACTGGCGTGAACTGGAAAAAGAATATTTACCCCATAAAGATTATGGAGACTGTAAAGTATTAGATGAAGGTGGATGGTGGTTTAGGCAAGCTCATATTTTTACTGTACCATTTTATTATATTGACTATACTTTAGCAGAAGTATGTGCATTGCAATATTGGAAAAAAATGAACCATGATAGAGAACAGGGGTGGCGCGATTACTTAGCTATTTGTCAAGTTGGTGGTACTAAATCGTTCTTAGAACTTGTTAAGTTAGGTAATCTAATTTCTCCTTTTGAACCCGGTTGTATTGCAAGTGTTACTAGTGAGATAGAAAATTATTTAAGTAAGATAGATGATACACAATTATAGATAATACAAAAGAAGTTAAACTGATATATGTTTAACTTCTTTTGTAGATGAAATAGAGGATTATATGCGTAAAAAAATAATAAAAATTAATGAAGATACTTGTTTAGGTTGTGGATTATGTGCAGAGGCTTGCCATCAAAGTGCTATTGAATTAGTCGATGGTGTAGCAGTAGTAATGCATGAGAGTATTTGTGATGGCATGGGAAACTGTTTACCAGTATGTCCAGTTGGCGCAATTAGTTTTTCAGAAGAAGAAATCAACAACCTAGAAAATCCTACAGAAAATACATGTCCTAGTGCAAAAGTTAGTGAACTAGATACTACAGTACAAAATCAGCAAAATTTAATATCCGCCTTAACTCAATGGCCGGTACAAATTAAGCTTGTACCTATAAAAGCACCATTCTTTGACAAAGCTCATTTATTAATTGCTGCAGATTGTACAGCCTATTCATATGCAAATTTTCATACCGAATTTATGCGAAATAAAGTAACAATTATAGGTTGCCCAAAATTAGATGATGGAGAATATACAGATAAATTAACACAAATCATCATTAATAATAATTTAAAAAGTGTAACCATTATACGAATGCAAGTTCCATGTTGTAGGGGGATTGAACGTGCTACAGTTAGTGCTTTACAAAATAGTGGAAAATTTATTCCTTGGCAAATTGTAGTAATATCTACTAACGGAGAAATTATAGAGAATTAAAAAAAGGGTGGCTGTCTTAGTGCAACCACCCTTTTATAATTTAAAAGTTAGTATATCCCATTAAATGTTTATCAACCTCTCTAGCAACATCTTTACCTTCACGTAGTGCCCAGACAACCAGAGATTGGCCTCGATGCATATCACCAGATACAAAAACATTATCAATATTAGTTTTAAACTCATCTGCGATAACATTACCACGATTATCAAGCTCTACACCAAATGCATCAGCTACATAATTTTCGCTGCCTACAAAGCCTGCTGCAATAAAAACTAAATCAATTTCTAAAGTAAATTCTTCACCATTAGGTACCATATTTATTCTACCTGTTTCATCATCTTTAATAGCATCTAATTTATTAATTACAACAGCAGTAATATTATTGTACTCATCAGTAATAAACTCTTTAACAGTTGTTTGAAAAATACGAGGGTCTTCACCAAATTTAGCAATAGACTCAACCTGACCATAATCAGTTTTAAGAGTCCTAGGATATTGTGGCCATGGATTATCAGGCGCACGCTCCACAGGAGGCTTAGGCATCATCTCTAGTTGATAAACAGCTGTAGCTGATTGTCTAATAGCACTACCAACGCAATCATTACCAGTGTCACCACCACCAATTACTAATACACGCTTATTGCAAGCATTAATATAAGCTGGGCGGTCACTATCTAAAACAGACTTAGTAACCTCAGTCAAATAATCTACAGCAAAGTAAATACCATTAGCTTCACGACCAGGAACATTAATATCTCGAGGCTTAGAAGCTCCACAACATAGAATAACACTATCAAAATTGTGTATAAGCTCTTCACTAGAAACATTATCACCCACATTAGCGTTAGTTCTAAACTCAACACCTTCAGCTTTCATAATGTTAATACGTCTATCAATGATATGTTTTTCAATTTTCATGTTAGGAATACCATACATTAATAGACCGCCAATACGGTCATTACGTTCAAATACAGTAACTGAATGTCCACGTTTATTAAGCCATTCAGCTGCACATAGACCAGATGGACCCGAACCAATGATAGCAACATTTTTACCTGTTCTAACAGGTGGAACAGCAGCCTTCATAAAGCCCTCTGCGTAAGCAGTTTCAATAATAGCATGTTCATTCTCTCTAATAGTAACAGGACTACCAGAAGTTAAACCACAAATACAGCTTGCTTCACAAGGTGCTGGACATACCCGTGAAGTAAATTCAGGAAAGCGATTTTTAATCATAAGTCGTTTAAACGCCAATTCCCAAGTTCCATAGAAAACTAATTCATTCCACTCAGGGATAAGATTATTAAGAGGACAACCGCTAGTCATACCACATAAAATCATACCATTTTGACAATAAGGAACACCGCAATCCATACATCTAGCGCCTTGTAGTTGTTGCTCAGTATCCTCTAAAGGAATGTGGAACTCATCAAAGTTCTCAATTCTCTCTAAAGGTAATATCTCTTGACTAAGCTCACGTTTAAATTCTAAAAAACCTGTAATCATCTTACTTACCCCCTTCTTTAATCTTATAAAATGCTTCCATTTCAGCTTGTTCTTGTGTAAGCGCACCTGATTCCATTACTTTACCAATTTGTTTCATCATTTTATCGTAATCAAAAGGAAGGATTTTTTTAAACTTAGGCAAATAAAATTCAAAGTTACTTATAATCTCCTTTGCTTTACGACTACCAGTTTTTTCATGATGTTCTATGACTAAATCTCTTAAATTTTGAATATCAAACTTATCACTAACTTTTTCAATAGACACCATAGATTTATTAACACGTAAATATAAATCACTACGTTCATCTAAAATAAATGCAATACCACCTGACATACCAGCCGCAAAGTTTTTACCAGTATCACCTAACACAACAATTAGACCACCTGTCATATATTCACAACCATGGTCACCAACGCCCTCAACAACGGCAGTTGCACCAGAGTTTCTAACACCAAATCTTTCCCCTGCAACACCCCTAATAAATGCTTTACCTCCTGTAGCTCCATATAAAGCAACATTACCAATAATGATATTTTTATTAGGATCGAACGTGATACCTTTTTTAGGATAAACAATAATGTTACCCCCCGATAAACCTTTTCCTAAATAGTCATTTGCATCACCAATTAACTCAAGAGTTAAGCCACGTGGTATAAATGCACCAAAGCTTTGCCCAACACTACCTCTACATTTAACTACAAACGTATCTTCAGATAATGTATTACCATAAAATTTAGTAATTTCAGATCCAAATATTGTTCCTAAACTTCTATCTATATTATCTACATCTATTTCGATAGATTTATGTTTAGCCTTATCAAATACATTGGCAAACGCGGGAATAAGTATCGAGACATCTTTAGTGTGTTCTAATTTAAAATCAAATTTATTATGAGGTTCATAATGAATGCAGTTATTAGTAATAAGCGGGTTATGAAGTAATTTAGTTAAATCAATTTTTTTAGCACGCTCACTCAAACCATGAGTTTTTGGTCTAAGTAAATCAACACGACCAACTAATTCATCTACACTTCTAACACCCAGTTTAGCCATATATTCACGCAAATCACGTGCCATAAATAGCATGAAATTTTCAACATGTTTAGGGTCACCAGTAAAGCGCTCTCTAAGTTGTGGATTTTGAGTAGCAACACCTGTAGGACATGTATCAAGGTTACAAACCCTCATCATAACACAGCCTAAAGCAATAAGTGGACCGGTTGCAAATGAAAATTCTTCAGCACCTAGCATAGCAGCAACAGCAAGGTCACGCCCATTCATCATCTTACTATCAGCTTCTAATCTAACTCTACTACGTAAGTTATTCATAATTAAAGTTTGGTGAATCTCAGCAACACCTAACTCCCAAGGCATACCTGCGTTAGAAATAGAAGTACGAGGAGCGGCACCAGTACCACCATCGTAACCACTAATAGTAATATGTCCAGCACCAGCTTTGGCAACACCGGCAGCAACTGTACCTACACCGGCATCGGAAACGAGTTTTACTGAAATATCAGCATCACGGTTAGCATTTTTAAGGTCATAAATTAACTGCGCTAAATCTTCAATAGAATAAATATCATGATGAGGAGGAGGACTAATTAAACCAACTCCAGGTGTAGAGTGTCTAGTCTTAGCAACCCAAGGATAAACTTTAGCTCCAGGTAAGTGCCCACCTTCACCAGGCTTAGCACCTTGAGCGATTTTAATTTGGATTTCCTTGGCACTAACTAAATATTTACTAGTTACACCAAATCTAGCTGAAGCAACCTGCTTAACTTTACTATTTTTATTAGTACCATAACGCTCAGGAGCCTCGCCACCTTCGCCAGTATTACTTTTACCACCTAAATTATTCATAGCAATTGCAAGTGTTTCATGAGCTTCTTTACTTAAAGAACCATAACTCATAGGCCCAGTACTAAAACGTTTTACAATATCCCTCTCATGTTCAACCTCATCAATATTAAGGCCTCCATCATCTCTAAAGTTAAGTTCCAACAAACTTCTTAAATGACTCGTATGCTCATTATTAATCTTAGCAGAATAGATTCTAAATAATTCATAATCACCAGTTCTTACTGCTTGTTGTAATAAAAATAATGTTTCTGGTGTGTAAAGATGGTCAATTTTCCCAGTACGCATCTTATGATATCCCGAACTATCAAGCTCTGAGGAAGTATCCAGAGATAGAGGGTCAAAAGCAGTAGTATGGTGTGCATTAACATCCTCTTCAATATCAGAAATACTAATACCTTCAACACGAGTAGGTGTACCCGCGAAATATTTATCTATCACCCTACTAGAAATTCCAATAGCCTCAAATATTTTACTACCTTGATAGCTTTGAATAGTAGAAATACCCATTTTAGAAGCAATTTTTATGATGCCATCTAACACTGCTTTATTATAATCCTCTAATGCAACATAATAGTCTTTTTGCAGCAAATCTTTATCTACTAAATCTTTAATTGTTTGGTGAGCCAGATAAGGATTAACAGCACAAGCACCATATCCTAATAATGTAGCAAAATCATGAACATCTCTAGGTTCTCCACTTTCTAATACAATAGAAACAGCAGTTCTTTTCCTAGTAGTTTGAAGGTGCGTTGAAACTGCTGATACCGCAAGAAGTGAAGGAATTGCCTTATGGTACTCATCTACGCCTCTATCAGATAGAATTATAACATTTACACCATCACGATAAGCTCTATCTACTTCTAAAAATAAGTGTTCTACAGCATTATCTAACTTTTGGTTTTTGTAATATAAAGTAGAAATAGTTTTAACGTTAAAACCCTCTTTTTTCATATGCTTAATTTTAAGTAAAGCCACTTGAGTTAAAATAGGATTTCTAACTCTTAATACTCTACAATTTTCAGGAGTATCTTGTAAAATATTTCCATTAGCTCCAATATATACACAAGTGTTAGTAACGATTTTTTCTCGAATAGCATCAATAGGAGGATTAGTTACTTGTGCAAAGCGTTGTTTAAAGTAATTAGAAAGTTTTGGATGATTTTTACTAAGAGGAGCAATTGGAGTATCATCACCCATGGCGCCTGTTAATTCAATACCGTTTTTAGCCATAGGGAATATACATTCACGAACATCCTCATAGCTATATCCAAAAGCTTTTTGCAATTGAGTAAGTTCCTGTGGACCATACTCTATAGGCTTTACAGGTGGGATTGGCAAAGATACTAGTGTAATAAGATTTTTATCAAGCCATTCACCATAAGGTTCACGTGCGGCATAATCTTCCTTAAGCTCATTATCATCAATTAACTCACCTTTATTTAGGTCAACAAGTAACATTCTACCAGGCCTAAGTCTATCCTTAATCTCAATATCTGTATCATCTATAGGAAGTACCCCTACTTCGCTTGACAATATAAGCCTATCATCTTTAGTAACATAATATCTTGATGGCCTTAACCCATTTCTATCAAGAACAGCGCCCATAATATCTCCATCGCTAAATAAAATGGCAGCTGGGCCATCCCAAGGTTCTAACATTGTAGCATAATAAGCATAAAAATCTTGCTTACTACGACTCATAGAATCGTTATCCATCCAAGGTTCAGGAATCGTAGCCATAACTGCTTTAGGAAGTTCTACACCATTCATGACCATAAATTCAAGTGAATTATCTAACATAGCACTGTCAGAACCGCTTAAATCTACAATAGGAAAAACTTTCTCTATATCTTTTTCTAAATATTTACTTTTAACTATTTCCTCTCGGGTAACCATAAGGTCAGCATTACCTTTAATAGTATTAATCTCACCATTATGCAAAATCATGCGATTAGGATGTGCCCTATTCCAGCTTGGCATAGTATTAGTTGAGAAACGGCTATGTACCATTCCTATTGCTGATACGTAATCAGGGTCTAATAAATCTGATGCATAAAATAAACCTAATTGTTTTACCAAAAACATTCCTTTATATACAATTGTACGACTTGATAAACTACAAACATAAGTATCATCCGTCTTAGCTTGTTCAAAAACACGCCTTAATACATAAAGTTTTCTATCAAAAGCTAAACCTTTTTCCATATTTTTAGGTTTCTTTAAAAAAGCTTGACAAATAAAAGGCATGCAGTCATAAGCAACTTGTCCCAGAACAGAAGTATCTACAGGGACGTGTCGCCATCCAATAAACTCAACCCCCTCTTTCTTTGCAATCATTTCAAATAACTTTTTTTCTTGCATACGTAAATTTTTATTACGTGGAAAGAAAAACATACCAATGCCATATTCACGTTCGTTACCAATTTTGTAATTTGATTTCTCTGCTTCTTTCTTAAAAAACTGATGGCTAATTTGAACCATAATACCAACACCATCACCAGTTTCACCACTAGCATCTTGCCCAGCTCTATGTTCAAGATTTTCAACGATTTTTAATGCATCTAATACTGTTTGATGAGATTTTCTCCCTTTAATATCAACAACAGCACCAATTCCGCAATTGTCATGTTCAAACTTACTATCATACAAACCAATGTTCCCTTTAATCTGAGTAAAATTCGTCATTATTAAAATCCTTTCTAGTTAAATTAAAAAAGGCGTACCATAAGAATATAAATGAGAACGCCTTTTTTCTTATAGAAGTAATTATAAATTACATTACTAAATTTTTCAATATATTTTTAAATTATTGATAACCTTTTAATATTAGTGCACGCTTATATTTAGTATAAAGCCTTGTGCTATTATAGGTTAAAGTAGATTATAAAATTTTTTGGAATTAGATAACGATATATGATTATTTATACAGCTTTTTAATTCTATCCATAGCCTCAATAACATTTTCACGCGCTCCAAATGCAGAAATCCTAAAGTAGCCTTCACCACCGCTTCCAAATCCTACTCCTGGTGTGCCAACAACATGTGCTTCGTTTAATAATTTATCAAAGAATGTCCATGAATCTAAATTATCAGGACACTTAATCCAAATATAAGGAGAGTTATCTCCACCTACAAACCAGAATCCTAACTCCTTAAATGCATCTCTTATAATTTTAGCATTTTCTAAATAATACCTTATATTAGTTTCAACTTCTTTTTGTCCCTCCGGAGTAAATACAGCAGCTGCCCCTTTTTGAATAATATAAGGGACCCCATTAAATTTAGTTGTTTGTCTTCTTAACCACAGCTTATTAAGCTTAATGTTTTCGCGTACTAAATCCTGAGGAACTACAGTATAGCCACATCTAGTTCCAGTAAATCCAGCAGTTTTAGAAAATGAACAAAATTCAATAGCACAAGTTTTTGCACCATCGATTTCAAAAATACTAGTAGGAAGTTCAGCATCTTTTACAAAAAATTCATAAGCACTATCAAATAAAATTACTGCGCCATTGTTATTAGCATAGTCTACCCAAATCTTTAATTGCTCTTTAGTATAAGTGGCACCAGTAGGGTTATTTGGGGAACATAAATAAATTAAATCACCACCATCACCATCTTCAGGCATTGGCAAAAAATTATTTTTCTCATTACCATTTAAAAAATTAATTTTACGTCCTGCCATAGTATTCGTATCAAGATATGTTGGATATACAGGGTTTGGAATTAAACTAGTACCCGTAGTACCAAAAATATCAAGTATATTACCTAAGTCACTCTTTGCACCATCACTTACAAATATTTCATCTGCCGCAAGCTCTACTTTTTTAGTAGCATAATAATCTTTAATTGCATTGCGCAAAAAATCGTACCCTTGCTCAGGCCCATATCCCTTAAATGTTTCTGATTTACTCATTTCACTAACAGCTTCCTGCATAGCAGAAACAACCGATTTAGTAAGAGGTAAAGTTACATCTCCAATACCTAAACGAATTACTTTCTCACCTTGATGAGCATCTTGAAATTCATTTACTTTTCTTGCTATCGTTGAAAATAAATAACTATCCTCTAAATTTAAAAAATTTTGATTTACTTGCATGAATTACTCTCCTTTAGATTTCAATTGTACCATCAAAAACTTTTGTGGCTTCCCCAGTCATATACACTGTATCATCAGTATATCTAATAACTAAATCACCACCAATAAGTTTAATCACAATATCAGAATTTTTACTAGCTTTATTATTAAGAACAGCAGCTACAGCTGTAGCGCAAGCACCAGTTCCACAAGCAAGCGTTTCACCACTACCGCGTTCCCATACACGCATTTTAAGTGTTCCTTCATCTAAACATTGTACAAACTCTGTATTAACTTGCTCAGGAAATATAGGAGCATGTTCAAATTTAGGACCAATGCTTGCAATATCAATATTATCCACATCATCTACGAAAACAATACAATGAGGATTACCCATAGATACACAAGTGATATGATACGGTTTGCCATCAATTTGAACTTCTCTGTTAACAACCATATCACCATCAAGTTTTACAGGTATATCATGTGGTATAAGGATAGGCGCTCCCATATCAACCTTAACACTGCTAACTTTACTATCATTAATAGTCAAGTCAAGATACTTAATTCCACTTAACGTTTCAATAGCAATTGTATTCTTAACCACAATGCCATTATCATAAAGAAATTTTCCTACACACCTAATGGCATTTCCGCACATTTTGCCTTCACTACCATCTAAATTAAACATCCTCATTTTAGCATCAGCAATATCTGAGCTACAAATCATAACAATACCATCACCACCAATACCAAAATTACGGTGAGATAGTTTAATTGCAAGAGCAGCAGGATCACTTAATTCTTGCTCCATGCAATTAAAATAAATATAATCATTACCTATGCCATGCATTTTACAAAACTTCATAGTATAGTTCCTTTCTAAAGTAATTTCGTTTTCATTATAAGTCAAATTAATAATAATGTAAAGTAGTTTAAACTATAGCTTTTATTAACCCTAAAAATAAAGGGTGGGGTTTGTTAGGCCTGCTTTTAAATTCAGGATGAAACTGAACTGCTACATAATATGGATGATTTGTAAGCTCCACTGCTTCAACTAAATTATTATCTGGTGAAGTTCCACTTATAATTAAACCATGTTGCTGCACTAAATTCCTATATTGGTTATTAAACTCGTATCTATGACGATGGCGCTCATTAATAATATTTTTTGCATACAACTGGTGTAATTTAGAATGTTCTTTAATGTTACACGTATAACTCCCTAAACGCATAGTACCGCCTTTATCTGTAATATCCTTCTGTTCCTCCATAATATGAATAACTGCATTAGAAGTGTCTTTGGCAAACTCTAAAGAATGGGCATCATCTAAATGTAAAACATTTCTTGCAAACTCAATAACTACAACTTGCATCCCAAGACAAATCCCTAGAAGTGGTACTTGGTTTTCTCTAGCATACTTACATGCCAAAATTTTACCTTCGATACCTCTATCGCCAAATCCCCCAGGTATAACCATTGCATCTAAATCATCTAATAAATTAGTATTTGGAGTAATTTCCTCGCTATCAATCCACTTAATATTAACATTTACACCTAAATTATAACCAGCATGTCTTAAACTTTCACTAACAGAAAGATAAGCATCATGAAGTTTAACATACTTACCAACAACGCCCACATTAACATCTTTAGAAGCCGAGTAAATATTTTCCACCAATTTCTTCCACTCAGTTAAATCAGGCTCTGGGGTAACTAAGTGTAATGCTCTACAAACAACTCTATCCAGACCTCTGTTATGTAACATTAGAGGCGCTTCATATAACGAATCAAGAGTAATATTTTCTATAACACAATCTTTTCTAACATTACAAAATAACGAAATTTTCTCAAGAATATCAATTGGTATCTCTTCATCCGCACGTGCAACAATAATATCAGGTGAAATCCCTATCGAACGCAGTTCCTTCACCGAATGCTGAGTTGGTTTGCTTTTATGCTCACCACTGGACTTAATAAATGGAACTAATGTGAGATGAATAAAAATACAATTTTTCCGTCCCACTTCTAATGCAATTTGCCTAGTTGTTTCCAAAAATGGTTGTATCTCGATGTCTCCAGTTGTCCCACCAATTTCAGTAATTAACACATCACAATTATTTTTCTCGGCACTTGAGTAGATAAATTCTTTAATAACATTAGTAATGTGAGGAATAACTTGGACTGTCTGTCCAAGGTACCCACCACTTCTTTCCTTATTAAGCACTTCATAATATATTTTTCCTGAAGTTAAATTTGAATATTTGGTTAAATCTTCATCTATAAAACGTTCATAATGTCCTAGATCTAAATCCGTTTCTGCACCATCCTCAGTAACAAAAACCTCCCCATGTTGATATGGACTCATAGTTCCTGGATCAACATTCATATAGGGGTCCAACTTTTGTGCAGTAACTTTTAATCCTCTTTGTTTTAATAATCTCCCTAGGCTTGCTGCTGTTATACCTTTGCCTAAGCCTGATACTACGCCTCCTGTTACAAAAATAAATTTACTCATATGTCGTCTCCTTTAGTCACCGTAATTTAGAATAATTGCCTCAGCTATTTCCTTCCTTGTCTTTCGTAAATTCATGGCCTCTTTTTCTATATATTTATGCGATTGTGCTTCGCTCATTCCTCTATACTCTATTAATATACATTTAGCACGGCTAACAGTTCTAATATCATCTATTTTTTTGTTAAGAAGCGTATTTTCGTTTTCTAATAGCCTAAGTCTATTGTGAGTAACTTTTGCAATTTTTATAGATGCTTCTAATATTTTTTTATTAATTGGTTTGGCTACCATGATTACCCCTAGTTCTTCAACTTTACTTGCCACTTCATCATAGTGTTCAGTACTTACCATTAAAATAACTTGGGTTGTAGAGCGATATGCTATTTCTTTTGCGAGTTTTTCGCCTGTCTCGTCTTTGAGGGGCATATTTATTAGAACTAAATCTATTTTTCTTTCTGAAAGTAATCTTCTAGCCTCATTGCAAGAAGTACTAGTGTATAATTCTTTGTACAAAGACATAGGTAGCATATCCGCCAAAACTTCTTTATTAGGCTGAATATATGAAACCATTAAAACACTTTCCATTACGCCTCAACTCCCTACCTACTATATGTTATAAAAATATTCGTTGGTATAAAATTTTGTTTTATCTGTAGACATGTTTGCTTCTTGTTCTTTAAGAGCAATATATTTAGATACAAACTCTTCACCTAAAACATTTTTAACAAATTCGGAAGACTTTGCGATGTTAATTGCTTCTTCTATTGTTTGAGGTAATAACTCCAAAGCTCTCAATTGTTCATCTGAAGCAGTGTATAAATTAATATTTGACTCAGGGTCTATTTGCAACTTATGCTCAATTCCATACATACCTGCATTTAAAAGTAATGCAAACGCAAGATATGGATTTAAAGATGAATCTGGCGAACGTAATTCAATCCTTGTTCTCTCATCATTTTCAGCGGGAATACGAATAAGTGCCGAACGATTTTGATGTGACCAAGAAATATATTTTGGAGCCTCAAACGCCCCTAATCTATCATATGAATTTATAGTAGGATTTAAGAATAATGTCATCTCAGACATTTTACATAAAATACCTGCAATAAAATTGTCTCGTATATCCTGTTGTAAAAACTGACTAGAAAAAATGTTATTTCCATGCTTTGTTAGTGAAATATTTATGTGTAAACCACTACCACTATCATCTTGTAGGGGTTTTGGCATAAATGATGCAAATAATCCATGTCTGCTAGCAACAATCTTAACTAAATTTTTCACAGTCAATAAATTATCAGCGCAGCTTAAAGGGTCACTATATTTAAAATCTATTTCATTTTGCCCTGCGCCTTGCTCATGATGTGAAGACTCTGGAGATAATCCCATTTCACTAAGTAATAAACAAATTTCCCTTCTAACATCCTCACCCATATCAATTGGTGCAACATCCAAATAACCACCATTATCAATTGGTGTATAAGTAGGTTTTCCATATTCATCTAACTTAAATAAATAAAATTCACATTCAGCACCAATTTTAGCACTATACCCTAACTTATTGAGTTTTTTGATAGCCTGTTTTAATATATTGCGACTATCTGATGTATATATGGAACCATCTGGCCTTTTAATGTCACAATTAAATTTTATAACGCAACCTGGTTCTGGTCTCCATGGTAAAGCTGACAATGTAGTTGGGTCTGGAAATAAAAATAAATCAGATGTACTAATATCCTCAAAACCTTTTATAGCACTACCATCAAAAGAAACTCCATGATAAAATGCGTTTTCTAACTCAGTTGGCATAATCGAAAGATTTTTTAACACGCCAAATGGATCGCAAAAAGCTAATCTAATAAACTTAACATCATTAGCAGAAATAAACTCTAAAATATCTTTTATTATATTTTCCATTAGATACCTCCATTTAATAAGGGGAGCTACCTATAGATAGCCCCCTTCTAATTGAATTTTATTATATACCATAATACGACATTGTGTCAAATTTTTCTAATAGCGCTAGTCTAAATCAATAGTACCTACACTACTTATAGTACTTATATTATTATTCTCACCTTCAGCTCCTATCATATATGAAATACGGGCTGGAGCGACTGCTTTAATATAGATAGATCTACCAGGTGTTTGGTAGCCACTAGTAAAGTACATAGTAGCCTTTTTAGTTTCAGTAATTGGCATACCACCGGGGCTAGTATTTGGTAACGTCGTATAATAAACTTCTACCTCTTCACCACTAGCTGGAGAATAATATATCCAATCTCCATATTTTACATGAGGTGACATTTTTTCTACAAAAATACCATATTGGTCACTATCTCCTACATAATATTGGAATGTAATCTCGCCTGTTTCAGTCCTACTATGGTCTGTAACATTAATTTGACCACCTTTACGTCCAACTACTACTCCAAACGCAACACCTGTTTTTGCTGTTGGTGTCGAATAACTACTCCTACTAGGTCCTGCTCCTTTTTGGGTACGACCTGTGCCTAAAGGAGGATAAATTTTAAATAAATCATTGCTATATTGTTTTGGCTCTGGTAAATCTATTATAATTTCATCTTCTTCAACAACTTCTTCCTCCTCTATCTCTTCAGGCATAATTTCAAATTCCTCAGAACCAAGCATTCCAAATACATCTTCCTCAGACAAATTGTCATCTACAGGATTTTCCTCTTCTTGAGGAACATCCTCACTAAAGTCCGGAATAAAATTATCATCCTCTATCTCAATCTCTTTAGTAGCCTGTTTAGCCTGTTGTTCTGCTAATTTAGTTGCGAGTTCTTCCTGATACTTACGATAATTAGTTTCCCCTTTTTTTATAAGAGTTGCATTAATCTCTTTAGCAATTCGTTCAAATAAAGTACCAACTATTTTAGACTTACTGCTATGTCCCGCTAAAAAAATATTAACTTGTGTTGGAGATACGTCAAGTTCTTCAAAAGCGATTTCTAAAAATCCAAAAAATGTCCTAATTCCACTTTCGATACGAGTTTTAACTATTTTTTCAAGCTCCTTAGCATTTACTTTCAAGCGTACTCGTTTTTTCTTAAATCCATCCTTATTATAAAGTGTTACCGAACATTTTCGTCTAAGCTTTGCACCTTCTTCAAGAAGTGGACGTAATTGTTCCATCAATTGAATCATATTCATTCTAGCTTCTTGAGAATTACTAAGAAAAGCCTCAGAACCTATAAATTTCTTACCTTCAACAGGGCAACTAAATTGGATTTTCTTTCTACGCAAAAGTTTCTTATTATTTCTAAAAACCTCATATGCCAACAACTCTAATAAATGCTCTCCACCTAAATACCTATCACCTTGAGTACTAAGTTCATCTAGGTTATAAATATAGCGGCTATCATCTTGTGCCCTAGTATATTTTCCAAAATTGAATTGAGTATTACCAGCCCCAAAATCAAATACGCTAAAGTATACAACATCATCACTGCTAGGTTGAAAAGAATATGCATCTAAAGCCGATATTGCATAAGAAGCCACTTCACTAATGCCAAGTTTTACACTAAACTTCTTCATAATCTCCTGGTTACCTAAAATAGCGGCGGGTAAAGATTTTTTTATCCCCTTTTCAAATGATGTCACTATCTTATCTAAAACTTCTTTCTCAAACAATACAGGATAAGCTAATAAATACTTCATATGCACACCATTAAACATATTGTTGATATATGAGCCTAAGTAATATGCATACAACTCAATAGGATTAAAATCATCTTGACCAATAGACAAAAAAGAAGACATCTCAAAAGTACTTGCAAATTTATCTTTAATCCTAGTACTACCCTGTTTTTGAGAACACCATTGTTTCAAATTGTTTAAGTAAGAATAATAGTCCTCACTTTTACTTTTCACAAATGAATCAGCTGCAGAATGAGAAATAACTAAGTCTTTCCAAGAAGTTGGAGGCCTACCACTTACACTATTATAAGTTGCCACAAAATCTTCAAGGTTTATAAAATGCATAATTGCAGGGGTTTCAAAATCTGTAGGTTGTACTGGCTTTTGTAAATCTTTAGCACCAATACGCAAAGGCCATATAGTTGTTGATTCATCTTGGTATACAATTACAGTGCTTCTTGTACCAAAATCAATACCAATAACCCCTTCTTTTATATCCTGGATAGGATTCCTATAATATGTGTTTGTAAGCTCCAATAATTCTTGGTCTGTATTTTCCCAGTGGCCACGATTAGGATCAGATAGCATCTTATAGTCGTATTTAACAATATCTAAACGACCATTATCATATGCCATAAGCTCATTACAATACTTAACTCCCTTTTTGCTTGGGAGACTACTTTTCTTTTTCTTCTTTTTATCTTTATCGTCTTTTCCAGTTTCTTCGGGTGCTGCTGCTTTTTCTTCTTCAGCCATTTTCTACCAACTCCTTTATATATATATATCCCTAGTATAACCGTATTTTGCATGTAATTCCACTTTTATTTTTTTTACCAAAAAAGGCCAGTAAAAATTTTTATAAAAAATGTGGAATTTTTAGGGTAGTACCTGAATAAGTATAATGTATCACAATGGGGTGTATTTTATTTAGGTAAAATACGCTCCTTTTTTTTATGTTTAAATTAAATCAGGGGGGAACTATTATGGATTTTGGTATTTGGTTTTTAATCGGGGCAGCCCTAGTATTCTTTATGCAAGTTGGGTTTGCAATGGTAGAGTCAGGCTTTACTAGAGCTAAAAATGCTGGTAATATTATCATGAAAAATCTTATGGATTTTAGTATGGGGACGATGGTATTTGCATTGCTAGGCTTTAGTATAATGATGTCAGATAACTATGTTATGGGAATTATTGGTATTCCAAATTGGGATATATTTCTTGATTATGCGAATTTAGATTGGGCTAGTTTTGTGTTTAATGTAGTATTTTGTGCTACAACTGCTACAATAGTATCAGGAGCTATGGCAGAAAGAACGAAATTTAGTTCATATTTAATTTACAGTATAATTCTTAGTATGATTATATATCCTATTGAAGCAGGCTGGGTATGGAATGAACAAGGATGGTTATATCAAATTGGATTTATTGATTTTGCTGGTTCGGCAGCTATTCATACAGTAGGTGGTATCTCAGCTTTAATAGGAGTGAAATTTTTAGGACCTCGTATTGGCAAATATGTAAAAGATCCTAAAACAGGTCAAATTATAGCAAAAGCTATTCCAGGTCATAACCTAACTATCGGTGCTCTTGGTGTATTTATCTTATGGTTTGGATGGTACGGATTTAATGGTGCGGCTGCAACAACGTTAGATGGTATTGGTGGACTCGGTTCAATATTCTTAACAACTACAGTAGCTCCAGCAGCAGCTAGTGTTACAGCAATGTTCTATACTTGGAAAAAGAATGGTAAACCAGATGTTTCTATGTCTTTAAATGGGGCTTTAGCGGGACTTGTTGCAATTACAGCAGGTTGTGCGAATTTAGATGCGATAGGAGCATTAATTGTTGGAGCAATTGCGGGTATACTAGTAGTCGTAAGTGTGGAATATGTAGATATAAAATTAAAACTTGATGATCCTGTGGGCGCATTTTCGGTACATGGTGTTAATGGTATTTGGGGTACATTAGCAGTCGGGTTATTTTCTGTCGATGGCGGCCTATTTTATGGTGGTGGCACAGATCTACTTATTATTCAATTAATTGGTATAGGTGCAATTTGTGCTTGGACTATTGTTACTATGACAATTGTTTTTGCTGGTATAAAAAGTATTCATGGACTTCGTGTTACTGTTGAAGAAGAAGAAGTGGGGCTTGACTTTAGTGAACATGCACTAGCTAGTAGCTATGCTGGTTTTGTTCTAGGTGATGTAGCAGCTTGTGATACTACTTCAGTAACAACTAAAGATATTCCAGTTGTGGATAATTCAAGACCAGGAGAGCCTATCACAAAAATTACTATTGTAACAAAACATAGTAGCTTTAATAAACTTAAGGTGGCGCTTGAAGAAATTGGTATTAATGGTATGACCGTTACACAAGTGCTAGGTTATGGTATTCAAAAAGGTAGACCAGAGTATTATCGAGGAACGCCTATTGAAGCTACTTTACTTCAAAAAGTCAAAATTGAAATTGTAATATGTAAAGTTCCAGTAGAAGAAGCAATTGCAACAATTAAATCAACATTATATACTGGCCACATAGGAGATGGAAAAATATTTATTGATTCTTTAATTAATGTTTATAGGATTAGTACAGGTGAAGAAGGTTATGATGCTTTACAAGACTAATACAAAAAGGTGACTTGCAATTATGCAAGTCACCTTTTTATGGTAAATTTTAAAACTAACTTGTAAAACTAGAATTAATCACAATTTTACGAAAAACTCCTTTACATTTTTTTTTATTAAATGGAGAATACTAATCTAAAAATGTATTTAAGGAGTGATATTAAATGAATTTGGAAAAATGTACAAAAAAATCATTAGAAGCAATTCAATATGCACAAACAATTGCTGTAGAAAATCAAAATTTACAAGTTGACCAAGAGCATTTACTATTTGCATTGCTAGATCAAGAAGAAGGATTAATTCCTACTATACTAGAAAGAATGGGAGTTAATGAAACTAATTTTAAAAATGAGGTGCAACAGCTTATTAACAAAAAAAGTAAAGTTAGTGGCCCCGGCCGTGAGGCAGGTAAAATTTATGTATCTCCTGAACTTGATAAAGTACTAAATAAAAGTGAAAAAATAGCATCCAAGATGAATGATGAATATATTTCAGTTGAACATTTAATGTTAGCCCTAATTGAATATTGTAATTATGAACTTGGAAATTTATATAGAGCTAATAATTTAAATAAAAATAATTTTAGAGAAACGTTAAAATTAGTGCGTGGAAATACACGTGTAACTAGTGATACTCCAGAAGATACTTATGATGTATTAGAAAAATATGGTTATGATTTAGTAAGGCGTGCAAGTGAAGGTAAGCTTGATCCAGTTATAGGGCGTGACGGTGAAATTCGTAATGTAATTAGAATCCTGTCTAGAAAAACTAAAAATAATCCTGTATTAATTGGTGAACCTGGAGTAGGTAAAACTGCTATTGCAGAAGGATTAGCACAACGTATTGTAAATGGAGATGTACCCGATAGTTTAAAAGACAAGACAATCTTCTCCCTTGACATGGGGTCTTTAATTGCAGGAGCGAAATTTAGAGGTGAGTTTGAAGAAAGATTAAAAGCTGTACTAGAAGAAATTAAAAATAGTGATGGTAGAATAATTTTATTCATAGATGAAATTCATAATATAGTAGGAGCTGGTAAAACGGAAGGATCAATGGATGCAGGCAATTTATTAAAACCTATGTTAGCACGAGGCGAATTACATTGTATAGGTGCAACTACTTTAAATGAGCATAGACTATATATTGAAAAGGATCCAGCATTAGAAAGACGATTTCAACCTGTAATGGTTAATGAACCTACAGTAGAAGATACTATTGCTATTTTAAGAGGATTAAAAGAACGTTATGAAATATACCATGGGGTAGCAATTCAAGATAATGCGATTATTGCAGCAGCTACATTATCTAATAGGTATATTTCAGATAGATTTTTACCCGATAAAGCAATAGATTTAGTGGATGAAGCTTGTGCAATGATTAGAACAGAAATTGATTCCATGCCGACAGAATTAGATGAAATTTCTAGAAAAATAATGCAATTAGAAATAGCACAAGCTGCATTAAAACGCGAAGACGATGCTATTTCAAAAGAAAATCTTAAAGAAACTCAACGTCAATTGGCTGATTTAAAAGAAAAATTTAACACTATGAGATTGAAATGGGAAGCAGAAAAAACAATAATTACAGATATTAAGAATATAAAAACGCAAATTGAAGAAGCTAATAACGACGTGCATAAAGCTGAGAGAGAATATAACCTTGATAAAGTAGCCGAATTGAAATACGGGGTTATTCCCGCACTTATTAAAAACTTAGAAGAAGCTCAAGAGAGAGCACAAAATAAAGATTCCTCTAAGCTATTGCGCGATAAAGTAAATGAGGAGGAAATTGCAAAAATAATTTCAAGATGGACTAGAATTCCTGTAACAAAATTAATGGAAGGTGAGCGAAGTAAATTATTAGAACTTGAAGATACGCTCCATAAAAGAGTTATTGGACAAAATGAGGCTGTTACTAAAGTTAGTGATGCAATAATTCGTGCTAGGGCTGGAATTAAAGACCCTAACAGACCAATTGGTTCATTTTTATTTTTAGGGCCTACAGGTGTAGGTAAGACAGAACTTGCAAAAGCCCTTGCAAAAAGTTTATTTGATGATGAAGGCAATATGATTAGGATTGATATGAGTGAATATATGGAAAAACATGCAGTAGCAAGATTAATAGGCGCCCCTCCAGGTTATGTTGGTTATGAAGAAGGAGGACAACTTACCGAAGCTATTAGACGCAAACCATATGCAGTGCTACTTTTAGACGAAGTTGAAAAAGCCCATCCAGATGTATTTAATGTTTTATTACAAGTATTAGATGATGGTCATATAACTGATTCCAAAGGTAGAACAGTAGATTTTAAGAATACTATTATAATCTTAACTTCAAATATCGGCTCAGATTTAATTTTAGATAGTATAAATGAAAATGGTGAATTCTTCCCCAACATTGAAGAAGATATTATGGTCAGATTAAGACAACACTTTAGACCAGAATTTTTAAATAGATTAGATGAAATTGTATTATATAAACCTTTATCATCTAAAGAAATTACTCAAATTGTAGACTTACTCATTCAAGATTTACAAAAACGTTTATCGGATAAACAATTAAATCTAGAAGTAACAAACGAAGCAAAATCCTATATAGCAGAATGTGGTTGCGACCCTGTATTTGGAGCTAGACCATTAAAAAGATTTTTACAACGTCAAGTAGAAACACTTATTGCAAAAAAAATGATTGCACAGGACGTAGAACCTTTTTCAACATTTGTAGTAGGGTATGCCAATAATGGATTAGATATTTCTGTTAAAGCTTAAAATATAAGAGGTGAATTATGATTGAAATAGAAAATTTAAGAAAAGTCTATGACAATAAGTACGAAGCCCTAAAGAGTATCAATTTAACTATTAATAATTCTGAATTAGTATGTTTATTAGGTCCTAGTGGTTGTGGTAAAACTACTATTCTTAATATTATCGCAGGGTTACTTGACCCTACATCAGGAGATATAAAATTTGATGGCAAATCTATTATTGGTATGCATCCAAAAGATAGAGATATTGGTTTAGTATTTCAAAATTATGCATTATATCCCCACATGAGTGTAATTGATAATATAATGTTTCCTCTTGTTGTAGGCAGCAATAAATTACCAAAAGCAGAAGCTAAAAAACGCGCTCAAGAATACATGAAAATTACAAAAATAGAATCTTTAGAAGATAAAAAGCCAGGAACTATGTCTGGTGGGCAACAACAACGTGTAGCAATTACACGAGCTCTTGTACAAAATCCAAAAATATTATTGCTCGATGAACCACTAAGTAATCTAGATGCAAGGCTTAGATTACAAATTCGTGAAGAAATTCGTTCATTGGTTAAACGTATAAATATCACTACTATATTTGTAACCCATGACCAAGAAGAAGCTTTATCAATTAGTGATAGAATTGTTCTTATGGATCAAGGTATTGTACAACAATTTGATAGGCCACAAAATCTATATCTAGAACCTGCTAATTTATTTGTAGCTAAATTTATGGGAAATCCAATTATTAATACTTTTGAAATGTTAAAACAAGATAACACTTTAGTAAGTCAAGATTTTTCATTAGATTTAAAGAAATTTGACAAAGATAGGTTTAAATGTGACTTAGATGGAGATAAATTTATTGTAGGTATAAGACCAGAATATTTTGTACTATCTCATACTCCATTATTTAAAACAAAAGTTACAGTCAAAGAACTAATAGGTAAAGATTGTATTTTAAACTTTGAAGTAAATAATCAAGCTGCAAAAATTATTGTAGACACCAATTCTAATATAGAAGAAGGCCAAGAACTAGCTATTAGTGTGGAATATGAAAATATTTATTTATTCAATTTAGAGGGTAAAAGGATTTATTAAAAATCTATTCGCTACTAGCGAATTTATTATAGATAATATTGATATAGATATTTTTTGATAGGAGGGCGCACGGATGAATAGATTTAAGTATAGTGCCGAAAATGCACCTAAAGCTTGGTTCTTTTTAATACCGGCATTAGCGATTATAATAATTTTTAACGTAGTTCCACTAATTAGAACATTTTATATGTCATTCTACAGAGGCTCGCTTACTAATCCTCAATTTAACGATATTCAAAATTATATAACAGTACTCACAGATACTAAGTTTCATACTGCAATAAAAAATACTTCTATTTATGCTTTCGTAGTAGTACCAGTTGCATTAGCGTTATCACTGCTGATTGCTATTACTATTCATGAAAAAATTAAATATAAAGATTTCTTTGAAACTATATTCTTCATACCGTATTTGACTAGCATGATAGCTGTAGGGGTTGTATTTAGATTTTTGCTTAATGGTGATTATGGAATTGTAAACTTTGTACTAGGCCTTATAGGCATTGGACCTATAGACTTTTTAAACAATCCAAGTATGGCCATTACAACTATAATTATATTTGGTGTATGGTCAGGATTAGCATTTAATATTATAATACTTCTTTCAGGTATCAAAAGTATTAATACTGACTATTATAAAGTGGCAGATATGTTTGGGGCTACTAAGGTAGAACAATTTCGCAAAATAACATTACCTCAGTTAATACCCATAATTACATTTTTACTCACAGTAAATTTTATAAGTTCTTTTAAAGTATATACTCAAGTGTTTGCTATATTTAATGGGAAAGCCGGAATTGCCGATAGTGCTACAACTGCAGTATTTTATATTTATAATAAATTTTATGTGCAAAATCGCTATGGTGAAGGTATGGCAGCAGCATTAATACTATTTGTACTAATTTTATTATTTACGATGGTACAAAGAATGATTATGAAAAAAGTAGCCCAGAGATAATTATTAAAAGAAAATTAATGGATACTCTCATTAGTACATCTAAATAAGTGGGTTTGATACATTTATTTGTAAGAAGGGATGATATAGTGAAACGAACACTTACAGTACTATCATACGTGTTTATAATTGGAATGTCTATTATTACTTTATTTCCTTTTATATATATGATTTTAGCCAGTCTTATGACATTTCAGGAGGCTACAAGTATACCTCCAACCTTAATACCAAGTAACTGGGAGTTTCAAAATTACTCCACTGCATTGCAAAAAGCACCATTTGCTAGGTACTTTTTTAATACAGTTCTTGTTGCTACAGTGTCAACAATAGGTACATTATTTACTACCATATTAGCTTCTTTTGCCTTTGTCAAGCTAAACTTTAAAGGAAAAAAAGCTTTACTAACTGCATTGGTTGCGTTACTAATGGTGCCTTATGAAGTAGTAGTATTTAGTAACTACCAAACTATAGCCCAACTAGGACTTATGAATACCTATACAAGTCTAATTGTACCGTCTATGGCAAGTGTATTTTATATTTTTTATCTAAATAGTTTTTTAGAGGCCATGCCTATTTCTTATTATAATGTAGCAAAAGTTACAGGTGCGAGTGATTTAGAATTTATTTTTAAAGTAATGGTACCGCTTTCAAAACCCGCGCTATTTACAATGAGTATTCTAAGTTTTATAGGAGGTTGGAATTCATTTATCTGGCCTGTTCTTGTTACCAATGTTCCAGAAATGAGACTGCTAGGTAATGGATTAAGTGCATTTGCTACAGAAAGTGGTACAGATGTACACTTACAAATGGCAGCTTCCACAATTACAATTGTGCCTATATTGATTTTATATTTTATATTTAGAAAGCAAATTATTAGAGGTGTTGTAAAAAGTGGAATTAAAGGTTAATCGAGGGGAGTTGTAGGTAGTGATATTAAGAGATAAAAAAACACGATTGGTTTTTCATAATGGAGTTTTAACTATAGGGGGAACCATAATTGAAGTTATATATGAAGATAGCCATATATTTTTTGATTTTGGGAGTGAGTATAACCCTGCAAGTGAAATTCAACCAGAAACGTTACAAGATTTACTAGATGAGCAGTTACTGCCTTATCTAGATAACATGTATGATACAACTATTAACTTAAAAGGTTATCAATCAAAAGATAATATTTTTAGTAACACCGCTGTATTTGTTTCACATGTTCATTTAGACCATAGTAAAGTAATTAATTATCTGGATGGGGACATACCCCTATATACTTTAAATGGTACAAAACATTTACTGGAGACACTAAATATTAATAATAACTTTTTATTTCCTAGACATGGTAATCATGAATGGCCAACTAGAAAAATTATAGGGTTGGAAGATAATGATACTGTGGAAGTAGGTAAAATTTCAGTTAAAGTTATGCCAGTAGACCATGATGCATATGGTGCTTGTGGACTTGTTATTACTACTCCTGATTTAGTAATCGCTTATACAGGCGATATTCGTCTCCACGGATATAAAAAGGATAAGACTATACAATTTTGTGAACAAAGTGAAAACTGTGACGTTCTAATAATTGAAGGTGTTAGTGTATCCTTTCAGGAATTAGATGAGGAGAAACCCTTGGATATACAATCCGAAAGAGATTTAATCGAAAAAATAAATGACATTGTTAATACTAATCCAAATAAACAAATTACGTTTAACTATTATATCTCAAATATTGATAGAGTTTTAAATATTATAGATACCAATCAACGAACTGTTGTATTAGATGCTTATTATGCATATGTAGTTAAACAAGTAACAGGTAAACAAGTAAATTATTTTAGAACAGACGATAAAAATTATAATTTAGATAAAGAGCTAGAAATTGATTTAAATCAACTATTAGAAGATAAGGGTAATTACTTGTGGCAATTATCAGAAAATATAGTAAATATAGTCCCTAAATTATCTTCAGGAGGGATTTATATTCATTCTAATGCAATACCACTTGGTATGTTTGACCCTAATTATGAACCGTTTATAAAAAAATTCGATGAACAAAATATAACAGTTGAAATTATCCAAAATTCGGGTCATGCATATCCTCAAGATTTAGTTGAAATAATTAACCTGGTTAAACCTAAATTATTAATACCTATTCATTCATATAAACCAGAACGATTAGTAAATAAATATGGTAGTGCGACACGTTAGGTATTGAAAATTTACCTGGGTAACTCAGTCATTAAATAGAGTTACAACAACTAATAATTCGATTAGTCAAATGATGGGGTAACGCCTTGAAGGGCTAACTATGATACTCCGAATAGCGTTTATCTGAGTAAACAGATAAGGGTTATAAGCTCGGTGAAGTCGGCTGAGAACAGACCGTAAACAATGATGATAGTGAAGTGAAATTCAATAACTTTTCTCTTTGACACGAAATGCGAACCAGAGGTGGTCGAGTCTGTGATAGGTCGGTAGTCTATAAAATATCTATGGTAAGAATGTAAACGTGAGTTTACTGACGAAATTCCGAATGTACGAGTCTAAAGTTTTAATATGCAGAAATGCGTATACCACGTGAGGTGGTGTTAGTGAGGTAAAGTAAGATTTATCGTTATGAAATACCTTATAGTGTTAAAGGCACTATCAAGCTAACAGGCTTATAGGAATAACCTAAGGATATATAAATAAAGATAGAATTATTGGAACGTGGAAAGCTAGGAATATGGAGAATTTACTTTCAATGAAGTATTATCTTATAAGTCAGAATTAAACTGATGAAATTGATTTAATCCTAGTAAGAGTAGGGATAGGGTACCGAAATTTACTATAGTGACGATATGGTAGAAGAAACTATGATAATAAATAGTGGAGGGACAGTCCCAAGTCAAGTTTAATACTATATTTTAAATATTATCAAAGAGTATTGCTAAGATAAGGAATACTTTGACTACAAAAAAGTAGAAAATTCAATTATTAAAATGTAGCATTAAACTGGATGGAACGCCGTATGAGGTGAAAGTCTCAAGTACGGTGCGGAGCGGGGGAAAAACGGGAGATAATATCAAAGGTTTACCTATCGCTATAGAGGTTTTTACCTGCTAAAGGGCAACAAATTTAACTAAGCCTTATCATAACTAAAATAGAGATAAAACTCCTGTACTGATGCAGGACAGGAGTAACTCTATTAGTATACAATTGTGCATATGGTGTTATAACAAACTAAGGAAATAATTAGAAATTATGGTTATTTATTCAAATAATGGGTATATTAGGTAATAAGATATATTCCGCCTAAAAAATAAGAGGTTTAGATTAGCTTATATTAGTTTAGTAAATTTTATAAGTAATTTAAAATAATATTCACTAAAAAATAAAGGAACTATAAAATTTAATTGTTACCAGCCAAACTATTCCAAAGGAGTAAATTATGAAAAAATTTAGTAAAATATTGTTAGGACTGGGTATTGTAGTTTTAAGTGCGGGGTGCTCAGATAATCCAAGTGCTTCCCAAAGTACAACTCCCAATACAAATACTGAGGCACCAACTAATACAACACCACAAACATCGTCGGACACATCTATACAGGTTGAAGAACCTAAATTTGCAGCTGAAATTACAGAACCTGTAGAAGTGATTTTCTGGCATGCAATGAATGGAACTTTACAGGATACATTAACAGAACTTACAGCACAATTTATGGAAGAAAATCCAAACGTTAAAATCACTTTACAAAATCAATCTAGTTATGGCGATTTAAATCAAAAAATATCTGCTTCATTAATAAGTACAAGTACTTTGCCTACAATGACACAGGCTTATTTAGATTGGATGTACTATCCAATCCAAGATAATTTAATTTTAGATTTAATGCCTTTTGTAACTCATGATGTAATTGGAATAGATAACTTCAATGATATAGACGAAAGATTTTTAGAGCCACTTATTAGCGACAATAAATTATATGGAATCCCGTTTAATAAATCTAGCGAAGTATTGTGGTACAACAAAACAATGTTTGAAGAGCTTAATTTAAATCCACCTACAAATTACCAAGAGTTTGAACAAGTAGCAAAAACTATTTACGAAGAAAAAGGTATTGCTGGAGCAGGATTTGATTCATTATCAAGCTACTATGTAACTTACCTTGAAAACCTTGGCATTACATTTGATAAAGACATTGATCCAACAACTGAATTTTCAATATCAGCAGCTCAATATTATTTAAATGGTATTCAAGAAGGTTACTTTAGAATTGCTGGAACAGACTTTTATTTATCAGGACCTCTAGGCAGTGAATTAGTAGGTATGTACGTTGGTTCAAATGCGGGCGAAAGCTTTGTGTTGCAAGCAGCAGAAGGAAAGTTTGAAGTAGGAGTAGCCCCATATCCAGCTAATTTAGCAATACAACAAGGTACAGATTTATTTGTATTCTCAACTGCAAGCGATGAGCAACAACGTGCTGCTTATGAATACTTGAAATTTTTAACGGATACAGATACCCAAATTAAATGGGCTATTAATACAGGATATTTGCCAATTCGTGAAACCGCCTTTACTTCTGAGGAGTATAAAACTTCTGGAGCTATGATACCAACAATTGCCGAAGATATGGTGGATAAACTTTATAATAAACCAGCTATTGGTGGCAGTGCTGCAACATTTACAGAGGCAGCATCTGTAATGGAGACCATTCTTGCTACACCAGGTGTAGATGTTGAAAAAACTATGAAAAACTTCCAAAGTACTTTAAATTCTTTATGGGAATAAAAAAAGGAGGAGCTATTTACAGCTCCTCCTCTTTTTTATTTAACAAATCAATAAAATCCATTGCTGGCATCGGTCGATTTAGTACATATCCTTGCACTGTATCACAACCTAATTTTGTTATTAAATCCAATTGTTCTTGTGTTTCAATACCTTCTACTGTAATAATTAAGCCCAACTTCTGACTCATAGATACTATACTTTTAAGTATCGTTAAAGAACGTTTATCTTCCATAACAAAATCTATAAATGAAGAATCTAGTTTTAATTCATTAACTGGAATGTCTTTTAATAAACTAAGTGAAGAATATCCTGTTCCAAAGTCATCCATAGATATAACAAATCGTTTATTTTGCAATTGCCTTAAAATTTTCTGCATAGAACCTATATCATTATAATAAGCACTCTCAGTAAATTCAAGATGAAGTTGATTAGGATTAACATTATACTTATTTACAAGCTCCAATATTTTTTCTTGTAATCCTAAGCTATACATATTAGCTCTAGAGATATTTATAGAAATAGGTAAATTAATATTATAATCTCTAATGTAGCTACAAACCTTTTCCCACACATAATAATCAAGATGAGTTATAAAGCCATTTTTTTCAAATAAAGGTATAAACACTCTGGGGGAAACTATATACTTACTTTGATAATTCCACCTAACTAAAGCTTCTGCGCCGTTAATAGTCAAAGTTTTAACATCATATTTAGGCTGAAAGTATATTTCAAATTCATCGTTTGCTAAAGCATGGTCCATATCTTTCACTAATAATTGGCTAGCACTTAATTTTTCTTCAAGCTCTGAAGTATACATAGCCACATTTTTTTCAATATTACCTTTACAAGTTTTTGCAGCTAGTACGGCTTTATCTTGGATTAAATATAATTCTTCCTGCGGATCTGTAATAACATACTGGCCAAACACCAATTTTATAGGTAAATCAGTAGCAAATTCCTGGATACTCTCTAATAAGTTAGCAATAAATAATTTAATGCCAAATTCATAATAAGGAAGAATTACTATAAAAGCATCTGCAAAACTGTGACCATATATAGCATAATCACGGCCTTTTAATAAAGTCCGAATATTGTCTGCAATGTAATTAATTAATAAATCTCCTTTGTGCACGCCTGCAATTGAATTATATGATTTAAAGTCCTCAACATCAATAGTCATAAATAAATAGGTTACATCTAAGTTATTCTGAATTCTTTCTTTACAAATTTTATAGACATATTCCTGAGTATATAACCCTGTTTTTGAATCAAATAAAGGAGTTTCTATATTAGTAGCTAATTTATCTTGTTCTTGCTTTATTTTATTATAGATTTCCTGATGTTGCCGTTCCTTAATTATAATATCATTTATATCCTTTTCTATCATTACACATTTTAGCAGTTCACCATTTTTCTCTACTAAAGAAAATACCTTAATCTCAGTATAACGTAGTGTGCCGTTAATTTGTTTTTGGTAAATAATAGATGAATCTAATTTGTTTTTTAATAAGCCCTCTATATGGTAAAGCTTTAACCACTGTCTTAACGTATTTTGATTATCTATAGGAATATACTGGTTTAAATATGTTTCCACAAAATCTTTTAATATCATTGGCTGATTAGTAGTTTCGTTAAAATAATTTGTCGTTTGTTTTAACATAATCATTGCATTTTTAATATCTATTATATAAACAGCATGATATTCTGCCTCAAGTAATTTCGCTAAATTTTCCTGTTCCATATGCTTTCCCCTCTATTTAGTCTCTTAGTGTAGCACCAAGACAACTTAAACCATTTAAAATTTTATTTAGAACTTTTTGTACTTCGTTGTCTGTAAGAGTCTTATCATCAGCTCTAAAAATTAATTTATAAGCAACTGATTTATATCCTTCGTCTATTCTCTCTCCTGTATATACATCAAATAATTCTACGCCTACTAACAACCGTCCCCCTCTTTGTTTAATTATTTTTTCTATATCGCCTACTAAAACATCTGAACTAACTTTTATGGCTATATCTCTAGTGGATACCGGGAACTTAGGTAAAGGCATGTATACTTTATTTGGACTGCTACTATTTACTAAACTATCAAGGTCAAGTTCCATTACATAGACCTTAGTATCTATTGCATAGTTTTTGCTTACTTGCGGATGTACTTCTCCAAAAAAACCTACATATTTACCATTTATAATTAGACTGGCACAACGACCCTTATGCATAAAGTCTATGTTTGTATTTCTAGTATATTCCACATTATCTATAGATAAATGATTAACAAGTGCTTCTACTATACCTTTTATACTATAAAAATCAACATCTTTTCCATACATGCCCACAGTAACTTTTTCAACTTCATCTGGTAAACTACTAGTAGGGATGAATACCTTGCCTATTTCATATAATGCTACATCTAAATTTCTTCTATTATAATTTGTACTAAGAGCATTTAACATTCCATTTAATGTAGTTGTACGTAAAATACTAAAATCCTCTCCTAATGGATTAGAGATTTTAATGGCATTAGTATCTTCTATATTAAGTTTGTCAAATATTTTAGGACTATCTATAGTATAGGTTAATGCTCCATATATGCCACACATTCTTAAACAATCTTTAATTTTATCTATACTAAGTTGTCTAGAACTTTTTCCACCTATAGTAGGGGTAGCATTTTCAAGCGTAGCTGGTATTTTATCATATCCATATATCCTTGCTATTTCTTCAGCAAGATCTGCAGCAATAGTAATATCAGGCCTAAATGTAGGAATTGTGACCGTGTTCAAAAGCATATCGACCTCAAAACCTAACCTCATAAATATTTCTTCCATTTCAGATTTAAATAAATCAAGACCTAAAAATGCATTTATCCAATCTACATCATAAGATATTGTTAAAGGTTCTCTTTTAAGAGGATAAACATCTATTGTTCCTTTTAATACATCTCCAGCACCAGTAATATTAATAAGTTGAGCAGCTCTTTCGATTGCATCTGTAATAGTATTAGGATCAAGCCCTTTAACGAATTTTTTTGAAGAGTCACTTAATATTCCTAATTTTTTTGAAGTTTGTCTTATACTATACCCATCAAAAGTTGCACATTCAAGTAATATAACCTTCGTCTCCTCTGTTACCTTACTGTACTCACCCCCCATAATTCCTGCAAGTGCAATAGGAGAAGTTTTATCAGCTATTACCAACATAGTATCATCAAGTTCAATTTCATCGCCTAATAAAGTAACCATAGTTTCACCAGCATTAGCTTTTCTTACATTAATTTGATGACCTTTTAGTTTATCATAATCAAAAGCATGCATTGGTTGTCCAAATTCTAATAGAATATAATTAGTAATATCAACTATATTATTAATAGGTCTAAGACCTACTGAGGTTAACCTATCTTGTAACCATTTTGGAGAAGGACCTACTTTAACATTTTTTATAATTTTAGCAGCATATCGTGGACATAATTCTGGTTCGATAATGTCAACAGTAGCCATAGAAGCCACATCTTCATCAATCTCTTTAAGCTCAATTTTAGGATAGTTAAATTTTAACTCAAAAGTTGCAGCAGCTTCTCTAGCTATGCCTAATATACTAAAACAGTCGGGTCTATTAGATGTGATTTCATATTCGACAACCTGCTCTCCAAGACCAAAATATGGTTTGACACACTCACCCAGTATTATAGGGGTATTAAAAATATAAACTCCGTCCTCAGGTGCACTTGGAATTTGAGACGGTGTAAAACCCAATTCTTGCACTGAACAAAACATTCCTTGCGACTCTATTCCTCTAAGTTTGCCAGATTTGATTTTTAATCCATCTGCAAGTGTGGCACCATTTAAAGCAACTGGAACAACATCATTTAGTTGCACATTTTGTGCAGCAGTAACAATTTGTAGAACCTTGCCATTCCCTATATCAGTTTTCATAACTCTAAGTCTATCCGCATCTGGATGCTTAGTTACATCTATTATTTTACCTGCTACAACATTGGTAATTTCTTTGCCTAACTCTTCTATTTTCTCAACCTTAGAACCTGATAAAGTCATACCATCTACAAACGCTTTTAAATCCATATCTATATCTACATACTGCTTAAGCCACGACATTGGTACATTCATAATATTGTCCTTTCTATTATTAATTATCTTAAAACTGAGACAAAAATCTTATATCATTTTCATAAAATAATCTTAAGTCATTGATATTATATTTAAGCATAGTAAGACGTTCTAATCCCATACCAAATGCAAATCCTTGATAAACATTTGGATCAATTCCAGCCATTTCAAGAACTTTAGGATGAACCATTCCACAACCTAAAATTTCAATAAATCCTTCACCTTTGCAAACAGAACAACCTTCCCCTTGGCACATAACACACGTCACATCCACCTCAGCACTAGGTTCTGTAAATGGGAAATAGTGTGGTCTAAATTTAACTTCAACTTTATCGCCAAAAAACTGTTTTGCAAATTCTGCTAAAACTCCTTTTAAGTCTCCAAAGGTAATATCTTTATCTACTACCAATCCTTCTAACTGATGAAATACTGGTGAATGCGTAGCATCAACCTCATCTGAGCGATATACTTTCCCAGGAGCAATCATTCTAATAGGTAATGGTTGATTCTCCATAGTATGAACCTGCACAGGTGAAGTTGCTGTACGCAGAACTAGATCTTCCGTAATATAAAATGTATCTTGTTCATCTCGAGCTGGATGAGTGGGACCTAAATTTAATGCGTCAAAATTATAATATGCTGTTTCAACTTCTTTTCCTGATATAATTTCATATCCCATACCTATAAATATATCACAAAGCTGTTCAAGAGTTTGTTCTAATGGATGAAGTTTACCCTGAGCTACTGCCTTACCTGGCAGAGTAATATCAATTATTTCATCCAATAATTTTTTGTCTTCTTGTTTCTTTTCTAAAATAATTTTAGTGTGCTTAATTTTATCTTCGATTAATTCTCTAGTTTCATTAGCTAATTGCCCAATTATAGGGCGCTGTTCTTTAGATAAATTCTTCATTTCACGCAAAAAAGTAGTAAGCTCACCTTTTTTACCAGAATATTTAATTCTTAATTCTTCTAAAGCTTTTAAATCTTTTGCCTGCTCAATAGAATAGAGAGCAGAGCTTTTGATTGATTCCAATTTTTCCTTCATAGTACACCTACCTAGTGCAAATTTTTCCTATTATTTTATATTTTACTATATACTACAAATCTGTCAAGTGCTAGTCTTTAATAATGATAAAATATAAAAATTCCCTATTTATAAAGCCATCAAATGTAATATATCCCTATATAAATCCGAAGCATTATTTTTCCATTTATCACATAGTTGGGCTGCTTGGTGTTTAGTAGTTACATTAATATTAAGTTCGATTAAAGAAATATCATTTTCTGTTATTTTACAATATACAATATATTCATATTTTTTATTCGGGATATATTGTGCAGTAATATCAAGTTCATTTTTTAGTGAACGCCAGTTGGCATATATAAAATCATCAATTTCAGATCGAATACTACACGGAATACGTGATACGAAGAAGTCTAAAGTTTGTTTACCAGATTCTGATATACAAAAATATGATGAGTTATTCTCTTTATGCTTCTCAATTAATTGAGATTCAAAAAGCTGGTTTAAGTACTGTTGTATAGAAAAATAATCTGTATAACCCTTTTCTAATATAATTTGAGTAAGTTGAGAAAGGGTTAAAGGTAATTTTATTTCTGATAACAAATAAAGTACAATGAGTTTATTTACGGTAAAATCCATATTACTCCTCCTAAACAAAAATGTGATAGACCCGCTAAATACCCTTAGTGTACTTAGATTATATCCAATTTTTTGTTAAAATATACCAAAGCAAAAATTAATTTTAAATTTCTATATTAAATGTGTAAAATCTACTATTAGACATATACCCCTGCTTTAGATTATAATAGAAGTAAGAAAAAAACAGGCGTAATACCTGTTTTAATTTAGTGCAATAGCTGATTCTTCTTTGTGTAAGCGAATTTCTTCGCAAGTGTTTAACACATGTTCCCATTGCTCGGAAGTAGTGAGGGTACGACTAAGTTCTATAAAATCTTGTCTTAATTTTTTAGTATATTTTACTTTTATGGCTTGTGACTCTGCTTGTGTGATACATTGTGACATTGCCATTAAAAACTCAGAAGCACGCTCCGCATGAACAAATGGGAGATAAGGTTGTAGTATATCAAGTTTTTGATTTAATAGTTCAAATTGTTTTTTAAATGGGTTATTATCTACGTTCTCTATATATGCAAAAAAAGCTTCTTGGTTAATAAATCTTATATTTTTTAATGATGAAAAGTCGAAGTTACTAAGTATATCTCTAAATTCCATTAAGGTGTTGTTTAATTTGTCATGTGAGATTAGTTTTGCCATGTTAAATTTCCCCCTTAGAAAAGTTATTTTGTAAGGTTATTGTGTCCAAAAAACTACAAAAGTTATAATGTAAAATTTGTTTATTGAAAAAAAAGGAGATGTTTATTATGAAGTATAATGTTTTGGCGATAGATGATGAGATACATATCCTCGAATTGTTAAAATATAACTTGGAGGCAACCGGATTCTGTGTACACTGTGCACAAACTGTAACTGATGGTATGAGAGGCCTTGAGGAAAATGAAATTGATATAATTTTGCTTGATGTAATGCTTCCTGATATGGATGGGGTTACTGCTCTTAAAAATTTAAAGCAATCGCCATATAAAGAGATACCTGTAATAATGGTTACTGCTAAAGTTGATGAAATTGATAAAATTATTGGTCTTGAACTTGGGGCAGATGATTATATTTGTAAACCTTTTAGTGTTAGAGAGTTAATTGCTAGAGTTAAAGTTATGACTAGGAGGTATAAAAAAGAAGATCTTATTAAAGAAGTTTCTAATGAAATCATTCAATTTAGAGGCCTCCAAATGGATTTAATTAGTCATAGCGTTAGTATTAATAATGAGTTTATTGAATTTAGCTTAAAGGAATTTGAATTACTTAAAATTTTACTTGAAAACAGAGGTCGTGTGTTTACAAGAGAAACTTTATTAGATAGAGTATGGGGCTATGATTATCAAGGTGAAACCCGTACTGTAGATGTTCATATTAGATACTTACGAGGAAAATTGGAAGACTATAAAATTGATAATTGGATTGAAACTGTAAGAGGTGTTGGGTACAGGTTTATAAAAGATTAAGTTATAACTAAATTGAGCGACTTTGTAGTGGAGGAGCATAAGTGTGAATAAAAAAATATTTGTACCGTTAATAATTGTGATAAGCCTTATATCTGGCTTGATATTTTTAGATACATTAAACTATTTATGGTTTATAGGCAAAAGTCCTTTTGTTTCCTTAAATGGAGAGTTACCGTATTTTTACAGAGCAATATTGCTATTTGGATGTGAGTTGTGGCTTATTTATGGGGTTACTAAATTGTTTGTATCTAGGATACAAACTCCCATAAAGCGCTTAACTCAGTATGTTATTAATCTTGAGCATGGTATTGAACAGGAACTTTTCCAATGTTATGATTTTGAAGAATATCAGGCATTAATCGTTGCTATTGATAATATGGCTCATACTTATCATAAAACTAACCGTAAGTTAAATTATGAAAAACGTAAAGCAGAATTTATTTTAGGCTATTTAGAACAAGGCATAATAATGTTAAACGATGTAGGTGTAGTTGTGGAAACTAATGATTATACTAATGATACTTTAAAATTAGGGATTTGGTCTGGTAAACATATTACCGAAGTATTGCAGTATGTTCAATGTCGTAAAATGGTTGAGCAAGCAGTGCTATCCCATGAGCCAGTCCATTGTGAAGTAACGCATGATGAAACAGTATTATATTTTGATATGAAAGCTTTATCAAAAAGTAGAAAATACGGATATATGATTTCTGTAAGAGATATAACACAAATACGCCAATTTGATGAAATGCGTTATCAGTTTGTAAGTAATGTAACTCATGAATTAAAAACCCCACTTACTAGTATTAAAGGATTTGTAGAAACTTTACAAATGGGTGCCATTAATCAGCCTGATGTTGCTGCTAGATTTTTAGAAATTATAGAAATAGAAGCAGATAGACTATATACGTTAATTAATGATATTTTGTTATTGTCAGATATCGAGCAGACTCAATTAACCGTTGGTTTAGAAGCATTTAACCTACGTAGGTTAGTATATGAAGTAATAGAATTGTTATCATCTCAAGCTTCGCAGAAATTATTAAAAATTAACTATAGACTAGAGGATGTTACTTATAAAGGGGATCAAAATCACTTTAAACAAATTTGTATTAACTTGCTTAGTAATGCAATTAGATATACTGAAGAGGGGAGAATTAATGTTTCTCTTAGACAAGATGAAAGTAATATATTTATTATTTTTCAAGATACTGGGGTTGGTATAGCCCCAGCCCATACTGATAGAATATTTGAAAGGTTTTATAGGGTAGATAAAAGTCGTTCAAGACAAAGTGGGGGAACTGGATTAGGTCTATCGATTGTTAAACACCTCATACAACTATATGATGGAGAAATTTTTGTAGATAGCAAGTTAGGTAAAGGTACTATATTTACGGTTAAATTCAAAAGGTGATAAATTTAACCGTGTTATAGATAGTTTTTTTATATGATTAAGAAACTACCTATACTATTTCTACAGGCTTAAAATTCTCTCCATCTTTTGGAGGGCGTGGTCCATAGTGTTGATAGAATCTAACAGGAATGCGTCCATTAAAAAGTTTTCGAGTTTTGTTAGCTTTTTTTCCAAAATCTTGCTCAAACGTATTAACAGCAGTAATAGTATAACAAGACCAAGTAGGATTGCTGTCTAAAAGTTTACGCAAATCTCGATGAAGTTTTTCTACTTGAGGTAATTCACTAATGCGTTCTGAATAAGGAGGGTTACAAATTACAATTCCAAAATCTCCATGAGGAAGAGAAGTTGTATGAAGGGGCTTAGCAAAAAATGTTATATATTCACTTACTCCTGCAGCTTCAGCATTTCTTTTAGCACTCAAAATTATATTTCTATTAATGTCAGAGGCGTATATAATTGGATTTCCTTTTTGATAAATCATCTCTCTAGCTTCTTCCCTAAGATCTTCCCATAAACTTAAAGGAATTTGCGGCCATCTACAAGAAGCAAATGAACGATAGAGACCTGGTGCTATGTTTTTTGCGATTAATGCTGCTTCAATTGCAAAAGTTCCTGACCCGCAACAAGGGTCATAAAAGATTCTTCCTTTTTTCCAATAACTAATTTGTATAAGAGCAGCTGCCAAGGTTTCTTTTATAGGAGCTTCAGTTTGTGCTACTCTATATCCTCTTTTATGAAGTCCTTCTGAACCAGTAGTGTCAATGGTAAGAGTAGCAATATTTTTTAAAATTGATACCTCCACTGTATATCTAGGGCCTGTTTCTTCAAACCACTCAACATCATGTACTGTTTGAAGTCGTTTTACAATTGCCTTTTTTACAATAGCTTGACAATCAGAAATACTAAATAAATCTGATTTTACTGACTTGCCATTTACAGTAAATTTGGCATCTTTAGTAATCCAATTTTCCCAGGGTAAATTTGTAACATTATCAAACAAATCAGAAAAGGTTACAGTTTTAAATTGGCCCATTTTTATAAAAACTCTATCTGCACTTCTAAGCCATAAATTAGATAGTACTATAGCTTCCACATCTCCTATATATGTTATCTTTCCATCGTTTACTTCTATAATATCATACCCTAAATCCTCAATTTCTCGTTTCACTACTGATTCTATCCCAAATGTAGTAGTAGCAATAAGTTCAAATGTTTTCATTATATTTCCTTTCCAAATTTACAAGAACACCTATACTAAATTAATAGGAGTATTGTACTATAATATAGTAGCGATGTATACCCTCAACTAAAAATAAATAAATTGGGCATATTTAATATTTAACGTGAATTTAACATTTCTCAAACATTTTACAAACATTTTAATAGTACGATTAAATAGTAATTAAAATTTCTCAATATTAGAGGGATACATAAAAAAGAGGAATTAAAAATTTTCTATAAATACTAAATAAAGGAGAATGAAATAATGAAACGTAAATTTTTATCAACTTTAGCATTGTTAATGTCAAGTAGTGTACTTTTAATAGGTTGTTCATCAAATGACACTAGTACTCCAGCAACCGAAAATGCAGGTGCAACTTCAACCCCTTCAAATACTGTAGATTCAGCTTCATCTGATAGCGACTCGGCTGAGACTGACGCTCCAACCTCGGATACAACTGGAAATGGAGTAAGTGGTAAAGTTAGTATTGCTGGTTCAACTACCGTAGCTTCTCCAATGGAAGCAATTCAAGAAGCATTTAAAGAAGTAGAACCTAATATAACCTTAGAAATCCAAGCAGTTGGCTCATCAGCGGGTATAAAAGCTGCAGCAGATGGTACAGCTGAAATTGGTATGGCTTCAAGAGAAGTTAAAGATTCTGAAAGAGCAGAATATGGTTTAAATGAAATAGTAATTGCTAAGGATGCTATAGCAGTAGTTGTACATCCAGACAATCCTATAACAGATTTGACTATAGATCAAGTTAAAGACTTGTTTGAAGGTACAATAAAAAATTGGAGCGAAATTGGTGGAGCTGACCAAGATGTTATCGTAATTTGTCGTGAAGATGGTTCAGGTACACGTTCAGCGTTTGAAGAAATTATTGGATTAGAGATGGATATAAATGGCGTAACAGTATCAAGTGTATCTCCAATGGCTATTATCCAAGAAGGTACTGGTGCAGTTAAAGCTACTACAGCTGCACAAGAAGGTGGTATTGGGTTTGTGTCATTAGGATATATTGATAATACTATTTCAGCAGTAACAATATCAGGTGTTGCACCAACAGTTGAAGATACCCTTTCAGGAGCCTATCCAATTTCTAGACCGCTTTTACTTGTAACTCAAGATGATCTTAGTGCACAAGCACAAGCATTAGTTGATTATATTTTAGGCTCAGATGGTCAGGCAGTATTAGAGAGTCATAATTATGTTCCTGTAGGATAATAACACAAAAGGGTGGTTTGTAATGGATATTATGAAGTGGGTATTCAGAGGATGTGCAGCACTTACTATTGTGGCTATATCAGTAATTGGTTTCTTCATTATATTTAATGGGTTATCATTTTTTACACATACAAGTTTATGGAGTTTTTTAACAGGCCAATACTGGTTACCATCAGGAGAAATTTTTGGGATATTCCCTATGCTAGTATCAAGCTTTTTTGCGACATTAGGTTCAGTGACAATTGGTATTTTAATAGGGGTTAGTACAGCTATTGTATTAGTTGAATTATTACCTGCCAAATTAGCAAGTATACTTTCTAAGATGATTGATTTACTAGCAGGAATTCCATCTGTAATATACGGGTTCTTCGGTCTTATGGTTATAGTGCCACTAATTAAAAATAACTTGGGTGGCTCGGGTTTAAGTTTATTAGCAGTTATTATTATTCTTACATTTATGATACTTCCAACTATAATTAGGATGACGGAAGTTAGTTTAAAAGCTGTACCTAGGGAATATAAAGAAGGAGCTTATGCTCTAGGAGCTACAAGACTTCAATATATATTTAAGGTTCAATTAAGAAGTGCAAAATCTGGTATAATTGCAGGTATTATGCTTGCTATCGGACGTGCTCTTGGTGAAACCATGGCTGTTATGTTAGTTGCAGGTAATGCAGTTATAATACCAGAAAATATATTGAGTGCAGTTCGTACAGTTACTGCTAATATTGCAATGGAAATGAGTTATGCATCAGGGGTACATGAACAAGCATTATTTGCAACGGGTCTAGTATTATTTGCAATTATTATAGGTATAAATATTTTAATGCAATGGATTGTTAGAAGATTAGATAGGGGGTAAGCCGTATGGAAAATGCAGGCACAGTAAATTTAGAGAAAAATGATGTAAAGATGCCTAGTGTTTCAAATCCTAGTAATAAACCGGCTGTGAAAAGTAGTACAAAAATGAAAGAAGCATTCCTATATGGATTTTTAGGTTTATCAGCTGTTATTACTGTAGGATTTTTACTATGGCTTATCGCTTATGTAATAATTAAAGGAATGGGGCATATAGATATATCAGGGCTTATTGCACCAATCGTTACAACTATTTATATGGTTGGTATAGGTCTTGGTATTTCTGTACCTATTGGGATAGGGACTGCTATCTACTTAAACGAGTATTCAAATGGTGGCAAATTTGTGCAAGGCATAAGATTTGCTACTGAGTGTTTAGCGGCAGTGCCTTCAATTTTATTTGGTTTGTTCGGTATGATGTTTTTTGTTAGGATGCTAGGTTTTTCTTGGTCAATATTATCAGGTGGATTGACAATATCTATTATGATATTACCAACTGTAGTAAAAACTACTGAGGAAGCTTTGAAAACTGTGCCACAAAGTTATAGAGAAGGTTCTCTAGCGCTTGGTGCAAGTAAATTTGCAACCATTAGAAAAGTAGTATTACCAAGTGCAACGCCAGGTATTTTAACAGGAGTAGTGTTTAGTACAGGTAGAATAATTGGTGAAACAGCCGCTATTTATTTAACAGCTGGTACTGTATTCCAAATCCCTCAAAGCGTTATGTCATCAGGGAGAACATTATCTGTTCATCTATATATGTTAGCTAAAGAAGGGATTTCATTTGAACAAGCATATGGTGCAGCAATTGTATTACTTGCAGTAGTTTTAGCACTTAACTTCTTAAGCTATTTTATTGCGAGTAGAATTGGTAAAACCAAATAATAGAGGAGGATATCAAAATGGGTATAATTAACATTCAAGATTTATCCTTTTACTATGGCGACTTTAAAGCCTTAAAAGGTATAAATCTTGATGTAGCTGAAAAAGAAGTTTTAGCATTTATAGGTCCATCAGGTTGTGGTAAATCAACTTTGCTAAGAATTTTAAATAGAATGAGCGACTTAACTTATGGAAGTCGTGTTGAAGGAACTATTACGTTTAAAGGCGAAGATATTTTTAAGCTAGACCCGATTACACTAAGAAAACAAGTAGGAATGGTTTTCCAAAAACCAAATCCATTCCCAATGAGTATTTATGATAATATTTCATATGGACCTAGAATGCAAGGTATTAAGGATAAAAAGCAATTAGACGAAATTGTGGAATCGAGTCTAAAAAAAGCTGCAATCTGGGAAGAAGTTAAAGACAAACTAAAGAAAAGTGCGATAGGAGTTTCAGGTGGACAACAACAGCGTTTATGTATTGCACGTTCAATAGCAATGAGTCCGGAAGTTTTGCTTATGGATGAACCAACTTCAGCACTTGATCCTATTTCTACTCTTAAAATCGAAGATTTGATTAATGAGTTAAAAGAACAATACACTATTGTTATTGTTACACATAATATGCAACAGGCTGGTAGGGTATCTGATAAAACGGCATTCTTTTTACTAGGAGACTTAATTGAAATAGGCGAAACTGGTCAAATCTTTAGTAATCCTAAGGAAAAGAAGACTGAAGAATATATCACTGGTAGATTTGGTTAAGAGAGGAGAGAAGGCATGTCGCCAACAAGAACGAGTTTTAAACAAGAGCTTAATAATTTAAGACACGATATGATTTACATGGGAGATGAGATCCAAAATATTTTAGAACTTACTTTAGATGTAATTATAGATAATGATGTGGATAAAGCCTTAGTCGTTATCAATGGCGATGATGAAATTGATGAAATGGAGATTGCCATACAACGTCAATGTGTACTCCTTATAGCAAAAGAGCAGCCACTTGCAAAAGATTTACGCCTTATAATGTCAATTATTAAAATTGTAACAGATATGGAGCGTATAGCTGACCAGTGCGAAGAGATTTGTCGTTATTGCTTAAAACTTAATGATAACCATCATACAGAAACCGATGCATTTAAACGACATGTTAATCAAATGGCACTTGCTATTGATAAAATGCTACGCAAAACTTTAGATAGCTTTAGAAGTAAAGATGTCGAGGCTATGTTGGCAGTTTGTGAATACGATGACAATATTGATGCTAGATTTGCAAATATCTGGCAAGAAATTATCACTGAGATGAAAGCCGATAACGAATTTATCCCACTAGGTCCTCACTATATTATGATCATCAAATACTTAGAAAGAATAGCTGATCACACAACCAATATAGCTGAGTGGATGATATATAACATAACAGGCGAGTATACTATGTAAATTTTGGGAGATATATTTATATCTCCTTTTTGCATTTGTCAATATTATGTAATACTTGTTTTATACTATTCCCATATGTTATTATAAGGGTAGGGGGCTTTTTAAAATACTATAATAAGGAGAAAAAGATGAAAAAAACAAATTTTAAATTGTACTTAAGTTCATTTATTGCAATGTGCATTGTGTGTACTGTTGTATTTACGGCTGTTTCAAAATTGCAAGCAATTGAATTAAGCCCGGCGAATAATGATGAAAATTTTTATCTGCCAACATATGATGTTATAGTAGTGGGGACTGACCCAGAAGGTATAAGCGCAGCAATTAGTAGTGCTAGAAATGGACTAAAAACATTGTTGATTGATACAAGAAATAAAGTTGGCGGCTTATTCACATTGGGAGGTTTGAATAGTTTAGACATGAATTACTATGAACCTAATGGAAGTAGATATTCGGTACTTTTAACACAAGGAATTTTTTTAGAATTTTTAAAGGATACTGGTTCTTGGAAATCTCTAATAAATGGTAAGTATAGTCGTGATTCATTTGATGTAGTAGAAGCTGAAGCAATTTTCAATAAGATGATAGCAGCAGAATCAAATATTACACTGCAATTAGGGGTGGATTATATAGAGCCAATATTAGAGGATAACAACATAGTTGGTATAGAAGTATTTAAGCAAGATAAGATTTACTATGTGTACTCTGAAGTGTGTATTGATGCAACACAAGATGCTGATTTAGCCGCGGCATGTGGTGTACCTTTTACAGTTGGTGCAGAAACTCTTAATATGCCTGAACAAATGCAAGCAATAACCCAGGTATTTAAAGTAGAAAACATTGACTGGAATTTACTAGAAAAAGAAGTAAAAGCTCATGAGGATTATTATCAAGCTTGGGTAAATAATTATTCAGTATGGGGATTTTGGCCACAACTTCAGCAATATAAACCTTTATCCTCCAATGTAAAAGTGCGAGGTCCAAATATAGGTCGTCAAAATGATGATTCGGCATTAATTAATGCAATACAAATAATAGGGTATGACCCTTTAAATATAGATCATATTGCTCAAATAAAAGAAATTGCTTTCCATGAAGTACAAAATATAGTAGAGTATATGAGAGGAACTATTCCTGGATTTGCAAAAGCTACATTTGCTGGAGTTACTGAGGAATTGTATATAAGAGAATCACGCCATATAGAGGGAGAATATACTTTAAGTATTGTGGATGTAATGCAAAATGTAGACTTTGATGATAAAATCGCCTGGGGGAGCTATCCTGTAGATATTCAGTCAAGTGATATGTCTAACATGGGATATGTATTGGGGGCACCAGATGCATACAGCATACCATTCCGTTGTATAGTCCCACAAACAATTGATAATTTATTGGTAGTAGGTAGAAGTGCAAGTTATGATCCCCTTGCATTTGGGAGTGCAAGAGTTGTACCTATTGGCATGGCTGTTGCAGAAGCTGCAGGGGTAGCTGCTGCCTATGCAGTAGAAAATGATATGACATTTAGAGAAATTGCATATGATGAAGTTGCAATTAAATCTATTCAGTCAACTCTTAGAAAACAAGGGGCTTATTTAGAAGATTTAAATCTTTCATACGAGTATAAAGGTTTAGTATCAGAACCAGCTATAAACTTTTTCTATTCTATTGGCTTCTTAAGTTCTGGATATGATAATTATCTAGGTTTAGATGAAATAGCTAAAGAAATAACATTTTATAATGCATTAATAAATATAGATATGAGAACCCAGGTAGATTTTCCATTTAAGAATTATGTTTATAAGAGCATAGATACCCCTATTCCTACACGTGATGTAGTCAATGTATTATGGCAAGTTTTAGGAAATGACACTCTTATCCAGTTTGAGGATAAAGTAGCGACTATGCGTTCAGAAGGTGTAGTATCAGAGCGTATGATGGATATTTTGCTAGAAAATCAACATGTGACTAAAGAAATATTGTATATTATATTATATGAATTTTATCTATATAATCTACAATTTGTGTAATAAATAAAGAGGCGATTTAAATCGCCTCTTTTCTTAAGGCATATATTATAAGGAGGAATAATGTTTATAGCACTAGAGGGAGGGGAAGGGGTAGGTAAAACAACTATTGCTTCTATTCTTAAAAAAAAATTGGAACAAGACAAATTAGATGTGATTATTACAAGAGAACCCGGAGGTATACCTGCAGCAGAAGCTATTAGAGCTAATATTTTTGATTATAAAGTAGAGGCTAAAACTGAATTGTTACTATATTTAGCAGCTCGCAGAGAACATTTGATAAATAAAATTATTCCGAGCTTAAATAACGGTAATATTGTAATAACTGACAGGTTTTACTTAAGTACGTTAGCATATCAGGGGTATGCGCGCGGGTTAGGTATAGATTTAGTTAGAGAACTAAATAGCTTTGTATGTGATGTATATCCAGACATAAATATATTACTAGATGCACCTGTCAAACTAGGATTATCTAGAAGAATATCCACTACTGAACTAAATCGTATTGATTTAGAAAGTTTTGAGTTTCATAATAAAGTGTATGAAGGTTATAAGATATTAGCTGAACAAGGTAAAGATAATATTGAAATAGTTGATAGCACTCGTAGTATTGAGGATGTAGCAAGCCATGTATATCAGATAATCAAAAATCTATAACATAGTCAAATAGGGGGGAGTCAGAGACACCTCCCTATTTTTTTAGTATTTTTTAGCTAGCTTAATATGTTTTTGGGCTAATCTAAAATTATCAACACGTTGATAGCAATCTGCTAATCTCTCATGTGTCATTTTTAAATCTGTAGAATACGGCACATATCTTTTGTAATAGGCAATTGCTAAATTATAGTCTTGCTCTTCATAGTAACAACTAGCTATAGCCTCAAGACATAATCTTTCGTCATAGCCATAATTAACAGCTAATCTAAAAGAAAGAATTGCATCTAAATATAATCCTGATAGGTACAAAATATGACCACGCTCAAGATAAGCATGTTTATCTGTAGGGAACATATTACAAACCTTATCATAATAGGCAATACTATTAGTATAATCTTTAAGTTCACTATAACATCTGGCTTGTAATAATAATAAATCTAAGCTTATAGGTATTTGTTTAAGTGCCAATTGACTAAAATCAAGTGCTAATTTATAATTTTTATTAGCAAATGCATGATAAGCTTGTGTGTCATATTGAACCACAGGATTTTTTAAAATTTCTTTATATAAAGTAACCAGAACTCCGGGTACTTGAGTTTCATTTAAAATAGAAATTAACATATTTTTTGTAACTGCAAACATATCAATATACCACCCTAAAAATTTACAGAATTCAGGTAAATCAAGTTGGTCAAATAAATTTTTAAGTTGCACAGTAAAAGTTAAAATATATTGGTCATAGCACTTTGCACCATGCAAAAGTTCTAATTTTTTAGTTAGATAATCAAGTCGGTTATTACTCATAGTAAGCGCAAGGTCAATATGCAAAATAGCTTCTTTGGTATTCTGGCTAGCAAATAGATTAGTTGCGGATTTTAGAAAATCCTCAGCAGTATATGATGAAAAATCATCAAAAATTTCTGCACCCATAATAATCACTCCTTTTATTTAATATATGTATATTGTAATCTAAAATAGGGGCTGTTACAATATATAGAATTAAATTACAACCATTCCCTATAAAAAATATAATTGCTAATTAATATAAAAAGTAGTATTAAAAGGAGGTAATAAGATAATTATAAGAACAATATCTTAGAAATTGCTAAATTTATATTGAAAGGATTTGCTATGAATATTGAGATACAAATATTACAATACTTAGAATCAATCCGTAATCCGATTTTAGATTTTTTTATGGAAACTTTAACTATGCTAGCTGAAAATACATTTATATTAGCTATCTTGACTATAATTTACTGGTGCCTAAATAAGAAAATAGCTATAAAAATGAGTTGGATCGTACTATTTAATGGAGTGTTAAATGGTATGCTCAAGAATATGATTAATAAACCTCGTCCATTTGAATATGGTATCATTAAACCGTTGCATTTAGAAACAGCAACAAGTTCAGCATTTCCAAGTGGCCACACACAAACTGCAACTGCTTTCTGGGGAAGTGCTATTATAATATTTCAAAACAAAAAGGTATGGATATTAGGGGTATTAATGAGTATAATTATTGCTGTTACACGACTATATTTAGGCGTACATTGGCCAAGTGATGTAATTGGAGGCCTACTGGCTGGAATTTTAGGAGTAGCTTTAGCGAATAAGTTGTTGAATAGTAATATTGGTTTTGAAAAACTTCATATAATAGCTATAAGTGGTGCTTTAATATTAGTGTATTTAATGCCTGTTGACGATGACTTTGTAAATACCGTGAGTGCGTTATTTGGTCTAATAATAGGACAGTATTTTGAAGAAAGATATATAAACTTTAATCCTATAGCAGAAAGAAATATCCAAATTAAGAAAGTAATTATTGGGTTAATCGGACTGGTAATAATATATTTTATTTTTGAAAAATTAGTAATTATATCAAAAATAACCCAAATGTGTAAGTATATCCTTCTTATGTTATGGATAACATTAGTTGCACCATACTTTTTTAAAAAATACTGTATGCCAAAATAAAAGTATTGCAAATTTTAAACATTTTATTGTATAATCTTATAGTAGAATTATACTTAAAGTTCGGAGGTACTTATGGATTATAAATTATATCATGCATGTATTAGAGTATTAGATTTAGATAAGTCAATAAAATTTTATCAAGAAGCACTTGGATTTGAAGAAGTACGTCGCAAAGATGTTCCAGAAAATAAATTTACATTAGTATTTATGAGTGATAAAAACCGTAATTTTGAAATTGAACTAACATATAATTATGATCAAGAAACACCTTATGACATAGGGAATGGATTTAGTCATTTTGCAGTATTAGTTGAAGATGTAACTACGGCTTTTGCACACCATGAGGAGTTGGGTGTAACTACTACTAAGTTATTAGATAGAGGTAAGGGATTACCTAGACTATATTTTATTTCTGATCCGGATGGTTACAAAACAGAAGTAGTGGAAAAAATACAAGATTAGTAAAACATCAACTACAATAATATTACCTATCAAGGAATAATATTTTAAAATTCAAAAAATTGCATTAATAAAAAATTAGTGCAATTTTTTTGTGGTTATTGGTATTAGCAAAGAGGAAAATAGGCATAATAGTAAAGTAAGTAATTAAAACATCAAAAAAAATGTAAAAATTTGCACAAAAGGGTTGACTTATTGGATAATATAGTGCATAATTATAAAAGTCAGCGGGAAACAAATGCAGACATAACATTGAACATTGAAAATAAAATAGTATCAAGAATTAAAGCCAGTCGATTCATATATTTTAATAATTTTTATTAGGATATATTAATGAGTATTATAAATTGTCAGATGATAAACTCAAAATTTTAAAATTGTAAGTTATTTACAATAAATTTTCATTGAGAGTTTGATCCTGGCTCAGGATGAACGCTGGCGGCGTGCTTAACACATGCAAGTCGAACGGACTA
>MDJM01000065.1 GCA_001994995.1 Candidatus Parepulonipiscium sp. PG-Nuni2H_MBin01
TTTTTCAACAAATTAGCCCAAGATGCCGTTCCTGCAATTTTGACGCCCTAGCTAAGCTAGGTGGGTGACTCAGTCCGAATTGTTGCCTTCCACTGCGCAAAGCGAATTAGGTTGTGGCCTGGCATTATTCTTCGCATATCCGTCTCCCTATTATAAGTTGTAGGTTCAAAATAACAGGTGATCGAACACCACAGGTTGATTGTTTACTATAATTACATTATATCACTTTTTTTTAATTTTACAAGGGGTTTTACTTTTTTATTTTTTCAAATTGGATATTTTTATTCCAATGCTTGATAATTAACAGATTATACCAATCAACTTTTGCTGACGAAATTTATTTTTTGATTTTCTTCAGTCTAAAAAAGTCTTCCCTTTCTTTTTCTTCTAACATATCTTGTATCATTTTCACTTGCGCTCTATATTTTGGTATTTGTATGTGGGATAAAGCGTTTGTTCTTTTCTGCGTCTTCTCAATCTCTTTAGCCAGCTTAAATATAGAATTTTCTAGTTGCGCTAATTCATATATTTGATACTGAACTTCTTTAAATTTGATAACCGCTTTGTCAAAGGCAACATTTGTTTCATAAAAACTATAATGAGGCTCTAGTTCTTCTTTTGTATATTTAAGTATAGGTATTTCTACGCCCATAACACTTTTAAGCAACACTTCAAAATGTTCATCTTGTGGAATGCTATAAGTTATCTCATCTACTTTTTGAATGCTCATAGTAACGTTGGCCACTTGTAAAGCAGCATAAGCCTCTGCCATAGTATCACTAATGCTACTCTGCTTTGACTTTACCTGCTCAACTAGGTCCATCATCTCGCGTATAAGTACATTTCGCTTTTTATCAAGTAGTTCGTAACCTTTTTTAGATAATTCTAGTGAAGACTTTGATTTAATCAAGTTTGACTTAGTTGGTGCAACTAACATATTACACCCCCGTTTGCTTCTTGTTTTCTATTATACGAGTAATTAACATTTTTTGCAACTACATTTTCTGTTTTATAAGACATAATTTATTCGCCTGCCTTATAATACTTATCAATCATTTCAGGAGCTAGCCTATCAAGTTCTGAAATAGGCAGTATCCTCAGTATCTCCCAGCCGATGTCAAGCGTTTCTGCAATGGAACGATTTTCATGGTGACCTTGAGCTACGAATTTGTTTTCAAATGCACGACCAAAGGCTAAATAGCTTCTGTCAATGTCACTTAAATCATCTTCGCCTATAATTTGTGCTAGCGAACGAATGTCTTGCACATGGGAATATGCTGCGAACAATTGGTTTGCTAAGTCCACATGGTCTTCCCTTGTATAACCTTCACCTATACCATCTTTCATAAGTCGTGACAGTGAAGGAAGTACAGCAATTGGTGGGTAAATTTGTTTTTGATTTAATTCACGACTTAGTACTATTTGCCCTTCTGTAATAAATCCTGTAAGGTCAGGGATAGGGTGTGTAATATCATCGTTTGGCATTGTTAAAATAGGTATTAACGTTATAGAGCCTTCAGTATTTTCTAACATACCAGCGCGCTCATATATAGTTGAAAGGTCGCTATATAAGTAACCCGGATAGCCTTTACGAGACGGAATTTCTCCTCTTATCGATGACATTTCCCTAAGTGCTTCGGCATAACTTGTCATATCTGTTATTATAACTAGCACATGCATATGTTGGTCAAAAGCAAAGTATTCAGCTGCAGTAAGCGCAGTCCTTGGTGTTGATATACGCTCAACAATCGGGTCATCCGCTAAGTTAAGGAACATTACAACATGGTCTAACACTCCTGAAGTTTCAAAACTTTTTCTAAAGTAGTCAGCATCGTCATGTCTTACGCCCATAGCACCAAATATAATTACGAATTCCCCATCATCTATATTAGCCTGATTTACAATTTGTACTGCTAATTCATTATGTGCCATACCATTACCAGAAAATATAGGTAACTTTTGACCGCGAATTAGTGTCATTAGCGCATCAATTGCAGATACGCCAGTTTGAATAAAGTTTCTTGGGTATTTCCTAGCAACCGGATTTATTGGTCTACCGTTAATATTAGCTTTATGCCTAGAAGCAATATTAATACCTCCATCAATAGGTTTACCAACACCGTTAAAAGTTCTACCTAGCATATCTAGACTTAATGCTAATTCTAAAGGTTTACCCATAAATTGAACTGCAATGTTTTGCGTAGAGATGCCAGTAGTACCTTCAAATACTTGCACTACCACGTCATTTCCATCAATTTTAATTACTTTACCAAATCTTACATCATCTTGCTCTACTGTGATTTTAACGAACTCACCGTATGCTACATCAGTAACATCTGATACCATAATAAGAGGCCCCTCAACTTTCTCAAGTTTTAAATATTCTTTAATCAATCTAATCACCCCTTATTCCACATACTTATCTCTTAATTTTGCATAAGATTGTTTAATTTCTTCCATCATATCATCTAATAAATATAACTGTGAATTTGGAACTTCATATTTCATTTTAACTATTTGTTGATATACTTCTTCTTTTCTAATTGTAGACAGAGGTATCCCAATTTTTACGCATGCCAGTGCACTTTCATAAAATATATCTAGCACTTTTAACATCTTATACTGTTTAGTTAAACTTACATATGTGTCTTCCTTATGCAGTGCATTTTGTTGTAAAAACCCTTTCTTTATAGTTCGCGCTGTTTCTAATATAAGCTGTTGGTCATTTGGCAAAACATCTTCCCCAATTAATTGCACTATTTCATTAAGCTTTTCTTCTTCTTGCAATAATTTAACCATTTTACCGCGGATATCTAACATGTCAGGTGCAACATGTTCTTTATACCAATCTTCTAATAGTTTTACATAACCACTGTAACTTATTAAATAATTGATAGCAGGGTAATGTCTAGCATAAGCAAGTTTTTTATCTAGTGCTAAAAATGCACTAACAAAACGTTTTGTATTTTCAGTAACAGGCTCTGAAAAGTCTCCACCAGCAGGAGATACTGCTCCTATTATAGTTACTGATGCTTCATCACCATTTAATGTTTCTATACAGCCAGCACGCTCATAAAATTGTGCAAGTCTTGATGGTAAATACGCTGGATAACCTTCCTCAGCAGGCATTTCCTCAAGTCTTCCTGATATTTCTCGTAGCGCTTCTGCCCAACGTGAAGTTGAGTCAGCCATTATCGCAACATCATATCCCATATCTCTGTAATACTCCGCCATAGTAATACCAGTGTAAATGCTAGCCTCTCTTGCCGCAACTGGCATATTTGATGTGTTTGCAATCAAAATAGTTCGTTCCATTAACGGCCTATTAGTACGCGGGTCAATTAACTGAGGGAATTCTTCTAAAACGTTAGTCATCTCATTACCACGCTCACCACAACCAATATAAACAATAATATCCGCATCGCTCCATTTTGCAAACTGATGTTGAGTAACAGTCTTACCAGTACCAAAACCGCCTGGTAAAGCAACCGTACCACCTTTTGCAACCGGGAAAAACGTGTCAATAACACGTTGTCCCGTAATTAGTGGCTTATAAATAGGAATACGTTGCGCCACTGGTCTACCTCTTCTAACTGGCCATTTTTGCATTAAAGTCAGTTCGTAAATACCACCACTATCTAAATTTAGCGTAACAATAACATCATGTAGAGTGTACACACCACTATCTTTAACCGAAGCAACTGTACCGCTTATATGAGGTGGCAATAAAATTTTATGCAATATGCTTTCGGTCTCTTGAACCGTGGCATACACTTCTCCCCCATGAAGAACTTGCCCTGCAGTTACTAAAATATTTACTTCCCAAGGCTTTTGTTCATCTAGTGAAATAAGGCCAATTCCCTCAGGTATAAAATTTGGAGATATACTTTCGATTTTATGCAACGGTCTTTGAATTCCATCAAACATATTGCCTAGCATACCAGGTCCTAAACTAATAGATAATGGACTCCCCGTTGAAACTATTGCCTCGCCAGCATATAACCCTTCTGTTTCTTCGTAAACTTGAATAGTTGCTTTATCACCGTCCAAAATAACAACTTCCCCAATTAACTGTTTGTTACCAACTGTAACCATTTCATTCAGTTTAAATGCACCCATTGAGCTACCCTGCACAACAGGACCGTTTACTAACGTAATCTTACCTTCTAACCTATTTTCATTCAACTGTAGCACCACCAATCAATTAAATTATTCTACAATAGCTTCAAGAACCATCTCAGTAATTTCATCATTTTTAGCAGAAATCTCACTATCGATAGAAAAATCCACTTGAACTTGCTCAGAAGGTACTTTTAAAATTAGGCCTCCTAGCTGCAATCGTGATGAACCTTGAATGTTCACTAATTCCAAATCTACGCCTTGTGTTTCCAAAAAACTAAGCAACGTTTGTTTATATCTGCCCTCATCAGTTTGAGTTAAATAAATATCCACATTATGAATAAAGTAAGGTCTTAATTGCAGTAACTTATCTTTTAAAGAATTTTCATATTCCTCACTAAGCGTATATTCAGCTATCTTTTGGTAAAGGTTTTGGAAAATATCTGCTATACAAACTTCTTGAGCTTTCATAATTTCTTTTTTTGAGAGCAACTTGGATTTACTTTTTATTTCTGCTAACTTTGATTGTTCCTTTTTTTTGTAATCGTTTAAATATTTCTTAGCTTCTTCTTCAGCCTGCTGTTCACTTGATAGTTTCCTACTCTTAAAATCTTGCTCTAACTCCTCTCGCCTCTTGTGCATATCTTCAGCAATATCTTGTTGCATAAGTTTAGAAAATAATGCAAGTTTTTGCTCTATAGTTACCACATTAACCACCTCATACTATCCCATAATTAAATTTTAATACCCACTGAATTTTTAATATACTTTGAGATGTTATCCCCTTCTCTTATAGTCCCATGTCTATCTGGAATTTCAATTATCATAGGAATTGCTTTTTTAAACTTAAACTCCATAATTTCTTCTGGCGCAAGGTCTACAATTCTTTCTGTAAGTATTAAAACTCCAATTGTATCATCCTTAAACACTTTATTTATCTCTTCTAACACCTTCTCTTTAGTATGAACAATTACGCCTTCAATCCCAACTAAACGCATACCTATTAGCGTATCTTTATTATCACTAATTAAAAAGCTTCTCATATAAATCAATCCTTATCCGAAAAGTATTAATATTGAAATAATCATTCCATAAATTGCAATACCTTCAGCCATACCTACGAAAATCAATGTTTTACCAAGAATAGAAGGGTCTTCAGAAACCGCTCCAATTGCAGATGAACCAACGGCACCTACAGCGCGTCCTGTACCCATAGTTGCCATACCTGTACTTAATGCTGCTGCTATATACTTAAGTCCCTCACCAGTAGACATGCCAGTTTCAGTTACAGCTTCTGCAACTGCATTTGCTGCTAAAACATCGCTTTTGAAGAATATAAACGCTAATACGCCTACTACAGCAGAACTAAAAGGCACAACTGAAGTTGCAATTGCTTTTCTTATACTACCACTTTTATTACCTTTAATAGCACTTATACCACATTCGATTGTTACAGCAGCAATTATAACTGCTACAATTGTCATTAAAACCATCATATTTTTTCCCTCTTTCTTTTAATTAATTCTTGTAATTAAATTAAACTAATTCGCTATTATGGCCTAAAATAATTGGGTCATAACGATACCCATCTCCACCAAAATACTTATTAAACATTTCGTAATACTGTAACCTTAAGCATTGTATGAAAACTATTAGCCCTTCTAATGAAAGAATTAATACATTACCTAAGAATAAAACTAACAATTTCAAAATTATACTCGAAGTCATTTCTGACATTATTAAAAATGCCATAAATAAACCAGCATGATTTAGCGCAAATGCACCAATTCTTATAAATGATATTGCATTACTAAGTGCAGCTAACAACGTTTCTAGCCCCTCAAAACCACTTTCGATAAGGTGTTCACCTGAGATTATAGGTCGGTTACCTTGTATCAAATTAATAATAGCTTCTTGAAATACAATTATCAGTAGTGATATTACTAAAATAGCTGCAAATACGTAGTATGGCACTGGTATAACTCCAGTTAATGCTACTAAAGTAAATATAAGACTTAAATAAAATATATAGCTAACCACTCCATGTTTTCCAAATATACCATGCACAATATCGCGATTTTTTATACTATTTGCAATTCCAAGAAAATATGAAATTGAAAGTAGCACAACCCCCACGACTACACTAGCAATAAGAATGGGCATTATATTCTCTACATCTAAAGGGGAGCCTCCAATTAAGCTGGGCAACCAGTGCAGTTGATGTTGCTCAAGACCAAACAAACTTCCATAAACTACCCCAAATACCATGGAACAGGCGCCTAGGCGTGTTAAAATCCCACCCGCGATTTCATTTTTCTTGTTAATAAAAAGCCCCGCTAAAAAGTATACAAATCCTTGGCCAATATCGCCAAACATAATGCCAAATGTTAAACAAATAGATAGCGCTAAAAACGGTGTAGGGTCCACTTCATTGTAGGAAGGTAGTCCATACATTTTTACAATTAACTCAAAAGGCTTAAATAGCCAATTATTTTTAAGCAACGTTGGAGGTAAGTCTTCTTGAGGCTCTTTATAAGTAATTACATATTTATCTGTGATGCCTGCTATCACTTCTTCCATATAAGCTTTATCTTTTTCCGGAATCCAACCTCTTATAACAAATACATTAGAACCATGTTGCACTTTACTCCTAAGCTCACTAACATGCCTTTCTAGCTCAAGTCTAGTATAAATTTTATTGCACGTATCTTGAGTAGTAGCCAGGTTATTAAAAATAATATTACTTATACCACTCATTTGTGTATCTAGCATATCAATTCGTTTTTGTAAAGCCCCATCAATGTATTTAGCATCACCCAAAAATTCCTGTGGAATACGAATGCGTTGCCAATTGACGGATTTTAGCAATTGTTTTGTTTCAACTTTAAGCTTAGTAGGATACAAAACTAAGTATATATCTTCTTGTTCATCAGGAAGCTCTCCGATTTTTGTAACAATCGCGCTAATATTTTCATAATTTCTCTTAAGCTCCACTTTGTGATCATACGATAATACCCCAATTTGAAATCCAAAATTAGATAAATTCCTTAACTGTTCCAAATCAATATGCTCTTTTTTTATACTCCTAGCAATCGTTTGTAACCGTATTAAGTCCTTTTGATTTTTCTCAATATCACGATACTGATCAATGCAGCCTTGATACTGCGAAACCATATCTGTTAAGTCGCTCTGTGCTTGCGTTAAATCATAATTATCTTTAATTGCCTCATAGTTAATTTCAGGGGTAATATTCATCCCATCCATTATGCGCTCTAATTGATTTGACATTTTAGAAAGTTGGCTTAGTATTTTATCTTTGCTAAACTCAATATGCAAAGATTCTTGGTGTAACATTGCATCATATTCATGAATTGCAAAATTGTTGTCATACATTTCTGCCGGCTCATGTACCTTGCCACTTAAAATTAAATGTTCTAAAACTCTTTGTTCATCAAGCTGTGAGGCGACCAAATTTAGCATTACCATTTTTTCTATAGCCACTCCATTAGCTCCTTTCTATATCACTAAATATTTTTTAATTTCCTCTGGTGAAATATTATATCTTAAGCCTTCAGCCACAGCTGTAATGTCCTCTAGAATTAATTCAAGTTTATACATATAACCCATTACTCTACCAATACCATTTTTATTTTGTTTTTCGTTTAAGCTTACGTAAAATAATTTATCCAATTTTATTTCTAGTAAATTGTCTCCAGCTTCAAACAAATTGTCATTCATATATTTATTAGCTAGTTTTTTAAACTGCTCTACATCAGTAGTGTAAATTAATTTTTTTAAACGTGAATAAGATAACTTGTATCCTTTAGGTTGACTATAAACTAATATTTCCTCATTGGAAATGTTATAATATTTTTTTGCTCGGTAAATCCATTCAATATTTAGCCTATCAATATTTAGTCCTAGTATTCTTTTAGCAACTTCTATATCATCTTCCTCAAAACTCTCCACTTTTTTATATAAAAGATTGGAGTAAGTTGCGCTAACTTTCATTTCAAAGTGCCATTCCCGATTATATATATCTTCTTCCTCCATAGTTTTTAGCGTATCATAGTAAATCGTACCCTTTAAGATTTTTGTAAATTCAGCTAAGCTATTCACTTTCACAAGTCTAGCAAAATCAATTTTAGTATATTTCTTAGAGTGTATAAAATATTTACTGACGTTTTGTGTGTCTTCGCCTGTAACTAAGGCACGCAATATCAGTTGTAAATCATGAAGTTCGTAGCGCTTTAACATCAATCTAAAAAACTCTCTATAACTCCCATCCATAAAGTGCATCATTTTCTCCATCTCGTTAACCATAAGATGGTTTAGAGCAACTTCAAGGTCACCACGGTGTAGCTCTTGTTGGTCATACTTTTCCAAATACTCCTTATACCCTGGCTTTTTTCTAAGATAATTAAATAAGTCGTTTTGCTTTTTAAATCCTAACAAGTCAGGAATAAATAAAATATGCTTACGACTTTGTATTTTGACATCCAATGCCTGATATACCATAATTTAACTCCCTTCTACGGGCAAAACTTTATTACTACTGGGCTTTAGGAATAATTAAAGTTTCAAATAACTCCTCAATTAATTTGTCTTTAACACGTAAATAGTTATTTTCAATCTGTAAAACCTGTTGCTTAGTTTGTTCCTCAATTAAATGCTGAGTTTGTTTATTCTCCTCTTCCAAACTTTGCGTAAACTTTTCTGCCTCTAGCTTTGCACTCTCTAAAATTTTATGGCGCGACTCTTCAATCTCTTTGTCATAAGCAGCCTTTAATTCTTTAAGCGTATTATCTACTTCATGTTGCTTATCAGTTGCTCGGTTATCTATTGCTACAATCTCATCAATTAAATCCTTCATATCCAATCCTCCTATAAAAAGTCAACAGCTCCAAAAATGATATAAGCTTTCCCCACTTAGTTTGTACCATAACATCTTATAAAAAATATAGGCCTTTTTGCTTATTGTATGCAAGACGGTTAAAAAGATAACAAAAAGTTGATTACTAGTTTTGTATATCTTTGTAGTTATTGTATGCAATGGAGTTAAAATAATAACAAAAAAAAGTACCATCTATATAAAAAATATAGATGGTACTTTTGGTAAAAAATGCGGATGAAGGGAGTCGAACCCTTACACCAAAGGCGCTAGATCCTAAGTCTAGTGCGTCTGCCAATTCCGCCA
>MDJM01000066.1 GCA_001994995.1 Candidatus Parepulonipiscium sp. PG-Nuni2H_MBin01
GTAATGATGTACTTAATAACAGAAAATAACTTAAGCACAAGTATTTTAACTTTCGTATGCGGAACAGTAGGGTCTTTTATCTTATTAAAAACGCTATACTACGCTAATAACAAAAAACAAGAACATATCAATAGTCAGTTTGATGACGAAGACGACATGGAATAAGGAGAGGGGAATAATTATGATGGATTTAGTGTTAACAATAATTATAATAATGGGAATTATGTTGTTTGTAAAATTTAAGTTTGGCAAAGATAATAAAGGGAAATATACTGCCAAACAAATTTATCTTACTTTAGCAGTCATTGGGTTTTGCTATACTTGCATAGGCTGCTTTGTCGCAAACTTATTCCTAGGGTGATTTTGCCATAAAAATACCGACCTCCAAATGATTAGATTTTTAGGTCTAACTATTTGGGGTCAGTACATGATTTTTGTTAATCTCGATATACTAAATTAACAAAAGCAATGGTACGCGCAGGATTATAAATAGCGATTTTCTTATCATTCATAGCCTTATAGCGAATATCATTAAACTGATACATAACGCGACAATCAGTAATAGCGCCCTCAACAGTAGCAAGTATTAAATTATAATCGCGACGCAAAAGGTGAAGTTCAAAAAAAGGAGTTTCCTTAGGCTGACCTAAAATAATATTAATATGCTCAGGAGTTAAATCGAAAAATTTAGAGATATGACGAAGTTTATTCTTAAGCATATGGCAATATTCAGCGACTTGATATTCAAAAATTTCTATCTTTGGATAGTTATAAACTTCCACAGGAGAAGCTAAACTGCGCGCCATAAACGCAAAACGAAAAACTTCAAGGTCTTTGTGAGAATCTAGCAACTGCAAATATATACGAATATTGCCTTTGCTAGGGCGAATGAGGGTGTAACACAAAGAACAAGAATACTCAAGAGCACTAGCAGGAGAGTCTATCGGACCCCCTTCAGTGCCATTCCCAAAAATTTGCCCATGATACCCTAAAACTTCCTTTACTAAAAACAAACTAGATTTAAGACAAGCACAAAAAATATCATCTCCAACTTGCTCACAAATGACTCCATACCGTTCCATCAAAAACATTCTAATACTTAATCGTAACTCATCAGTAGTAATATCTGACGCTGCCATCATACAGCATTCCGTTACACAAAATTATACAACTATTCCAGTTTTATAATTTGTAACGTTCCTCCCTTCTAATTATAAAAATCAAAAACAATTTTAAAGAGGCATCTTAGCCTCTAAATATATAAGTAGTAGTATACCCAAATTTTTGGTAATATATATCAAAAATTTATAAATTTATCAACCGCCCTTGACATTAATGACAAATATGTTATAATGATACACACTGATAGTGGAAAGGAGAGAGAGCATGGCGAAAGATAAGACGGGTTATAAACTAATAGCTCAAAATAAAAAAGCTTATCATGACTACTTTATAGAAGAAACTTTTGAAGCTGGAATGGTTTTGGTAGGAACTGAAGTAAAGTCGATAAGAGCAGGAAGCGGATCTATAAAAGAAAGTTTTATTCGTATTCAAAACGGCGAAGCATTTATTTTTAACATGCATATCAATCCTTATGATAAAGGTAATATATTTAATAAAGAACCGCTACGTACTAGGAAGTTATTACTTCACAAACGTGAAATTAATAAACTAGTAGGAAGCGTGGCTACTAAAGGTATGACTATCGTTCCACTTAAAGTGTATATAAAAGGAAGTTTGGTTAAAATGGAAATAGGGCTAGCAAGAGGTAAAAAGTTGCATGATAAAAGGCAGGATATTGCTAGTAAAGACGTGCGTAGACAAAACGAACGTGAATTTAAGATAAAAAATTTATAACTCCCGGGGGTGCACTGGTTTCGACGGGGGTCGTATATGTAGGGGCAGCCATCCGTAGCGGATCCTACGTTAAAAGCCAACTTTTAAATTAAACGCAGAAGACAATTTTGCATTAGCAGCGTAAGCTGCTAGTCTCCTCTAGCTGACCCGTAGGCTAGATGTGAGGCTCCGACTCTCGCGGGGAACGACTTGTGCTAAGCTTTGCCCACAAGCTGTATCTATGAAGCTACCTAAACTTTGAGTTTGTTGCTAGACGCTTAGTAAGGGGAATACTAAAATATCAACTATGATGGTAGAGACCACAACTTATAGGCTTTCGGACAGGGGTTCGATTCCCCTCACCTCCATTGGTAAAACTCACGAATAAGCATTTTAGCTTGAAAGTTCGTGAGTTTTTTTGTTTGTAATTATTTTTGAGAGTAACTAAGATAATGGCACAATCCTCGAACATATTTTTTTGTACTACTTATTATTAATTGTTAAATGTTATCCCTAATTGAACACTGGGATTTTTATTTGCTAAAGGCAGGGATGCTTGATATACTCATGATTTGTCATTAACCCCAAATTTACTTTTGAAATCAGAGTAGCTACTCACCCAATCAAATTCAATTAATTTTGATACTGCTTCAAAATGTTGCTCCGCACATTTAATTTTGCACTTTTCTACATCCGTTAAATCTCTTTCTTTTTTGTAGGATTTTGTTTCAACTATAAAATATATATTCAATTCATTATTTTCAGAAATATTATCCTTACAAACAATTACCCAATCTGGTGAATAGTTCCCATATGGAGTATCAATTGTAAATCCGCCCTTCTTTAATTTAGTGAACAGAAATATATTATTATCTTTTTCTAAGGCATTTGCAAATTCTTTTTCGCCTTTACTATCAAGTTTATAATACTCATTTAATGCACGTTTTTTATTAAGGTCGGAGGTAAAGCACTTTCCTGATTTTAAATCGTCATGAGTTATAGTATCGACTGCAAATATTTTACTTTCCTGTAACTCATATTCATCAATATATTCATATTCGTACACTCCCTCCGCCTTAGCATCAGTTAAGATCTCCAAAATTTTTTGTGTTACAAAGTCAAGAACATCTTGCCACTGTAATAAGTCTGGTTTATCTAATTGTTGTAAAATACTAAAAATAGACAATCTTGGTAGCATTGTATGATGCATAATATGGTTTACTATGCTAAATTCACTTTTCAGATTTGCATTAATTTCTTTCTTAGTATCTACTAATATAGTATCTTTTTTACTAATTTTATATAACTCTGTATTGCTATACGCTCCTATACCCGATGTAATTTCTAGCTGTTGTAAAACTTGGTAATTACGCAAGTATCTGTTAAGTTCTTTGACACATTTATTAATAAATCCTTTTTTGTTTACGTGGCATTTATATAAGCTCCTTTTACTTAAGTCTTTAGCGATTTGTTTGTATATCCAGTAAAATTCTTGTTCTGATACAAAGGCTCTCATATTATTTTCAACAGGCTTCTTATTTCCATTGGCAATATCAATATGCTTCTTACTTTTTTCTATCATCAGTTCTAAAAATTCAGATTTGATATTAGTTTGATATTTTACCAAAGTGGTATTTGTAAAATTACAAGTCTTTAAAATAGTTTCTAAATCATTTATACTGCTTGTAAGCATATTGTTTGAGTCAATAATATTATTTGCCAAAAGCTCCTCATTTAATATGTGTGGCAAGCTTGGACTAAGTAAATCTTGTGGTATGCTTGCACGTTTTAAGCTACCGGTTAAAATATCTGCGGTAACTTCATTTTTATTAAATTTCATGCTATCATTAAAATCATCCTGTAAAGCCTTTGCAAAAGTTTCATAATTCTCGTTAGCAATAATAGTTAACTCATTTATCGATTCATCTAAACATCTATTGCCTGTAGTATCAACAGGTAACCTTAGCCCCCTGCCTACTTCCTGCTTTTTAGTAATTTCAGAACTAGATACCTTAAGGGTGCATATAGTAAACACGTTAGGATTATCCCATCCCTCACGCAAAGCAGAATGTGAAAATATGAATGCCAAAGGTTCCTCAAACGAAATGAGTTCATCCTTTTTATCTAAAATTAAATCTATACCACGTTCAACGTCTTCAGCGGATTTTGATAATAATGCGTCCTTGTTTTTCTTATACTCAACTTCAACTTCATTTTGCTTTTTATCACGTGCAAAGTACCCCTCTCTCACCTGAAGAACATTAGCGTAATGCTGAAAATATTTAGGATATTTCTTAATTCTATCCTTATACTCTTCGATTAACTCAGTATATTCCTCATCAAATATTACAAAGTACTCACCACGTTTATCTTCAGCCGTATCACTTCTAACTTTATAAACTGCATCTACAAAAAATAGAGTTAATGCCTTAATAGATTGCCCCTTTTCTAAAATATCTAGTTGTTTCTCAATATGACCTCTTATAGCTAGCCTAATCTGATTTCTAATTATTTCATTTTCAGATACTTCTAGGGTAGTGCTCTCACCAATATTTAACTCAATATTTCCAGTAGAGCAATTAATTTGTAAAGGCTTATTTTTATTAGGATTATCAACTATGCTCATACCGTTATATTGACTTAACCCACCCGATAAATCGTATAACGAGGTGTTACCTACTACATCAAATGTTTTAAACTTCACCTCATGCCCCTGAGATTGATACCAGATTTCTATTTTAGCCTTGCATCTATTAAATGATAAATACTTTATGTAACAATCATCCTTATTAACTTTAGTTTTGATGGTCTGCACTCGAATTGTCTTCACCAAGTTTTTCTTATAAGCCATATAAGAATCCAACTTATAAATTTGATTATATAAATTTTTATGTGTAGCAGAATATCGTAATATAAATAACGGCTTTAAATCCTCAATTGCCTTTAGCGTTTGTGATTGTTTCGCTTCTGTTCCCTCCATGCTTTGTGGCTCGTCTATAATTACTATAGGATTAATATACTTAATGTCATTCCATAAAACTTGACCATATTCATTTTCTACTCGTATTTTATTAGTATCCTTGTTAAATGATTGGATATTCATAATGCAAATACTCAAATCTGAACTCTCAACTAATTTAGTATTAATATCACTAATTTTATTACTGTTATACAAAACACTATGCTTAGTTAGGTCAATACCATAAAGTGCTATAAAGTGTTCTTGTAGCTGATTTATAGATTTTTCTACACCTTTACGAATAGGAATACCTGGAACAACAATAATAAATTTTGTTAGTCCATAAGTTTTATACAATTCAAGTATTGTTCGTAAATATACATATGTTTTTCCAGTGCCAGTTTCCATCTCGATAGTAAAGTTATTATTTTTCAAAGCAGTATCTGGAAGTAATCCATTTTCTAATTGCACCTCACGCAAATTTTGTAGTAGCCTAGTATCGGTTACAATAGATTTATTTTGAATTCTACCCGCATTTTCCACTTTATATATTCCATCAATTTCTTTGTCTAATCCAGCAAACAATTTAATGGTTGACTGGATTGCATCTAGTTGGTAATCCAATTTATCATCAAACTGAAATTCTATTTTACTCATACCATACCCCCCTTGCTAAATGAAATCTATTGTATACACCTTTTTTGATACGCCAGCATTTTTTTGTATAAAGTGTTGAAGTCTACGCACGCTTTGCTCTTTCATATCAATATCATCTCTAAAGGCAGAATCTCTAAATAAAAACAGCCTAGGTATAGGATTTAACTCCGATAACGTTTCTATCAAATCCGATGTAATCTCGGTTTCTAAACACACAAGATACAAACTACCATATAAAAATGTACGTGTATATCCTTCTATTAACTCTATCTTTGAGGAAAGCGAGATGTTTTTTTGTTTAAGCATTAATTCATATACAATATCAATATCACTCCACCCCTCAGTGAAGTCAATCTTATCAATATCTATATTTGAAATATCCATATCCAACTGGTTCATAATACTCGGAAAATTCTCTTGATTCCAATTTATATTGGTATCTGCAACCTTGAATACTTTAAATCCTATGTCTGGAATAGACTGAAGTTGGTCACTATCTAAACTAGCATTTTCTAATCCAGACTTTATTTTTTCCCCTGCCCTACGAATGCGTTCCTTTCCTATTTCGCATATATTAGCATAACCTGTGTTGTCTTTGACTAACTCAGGATATTGCACCATAATAAATTTTCGCTTGCCACCATCTTCAGCATTAAGTTGCATTACAGCATGTGCAGTTGTTGCAGAACCTGAAAAAAAGTCCAAAATGATATCATCTGGAGTACTGGAGACCATTTTTAATAATCTGGACATCAATTTTAATGGTTTTTTACCGTTTTTAAACTCAACCGAACCTTCATTTGCCAATTCAGTAGTAGTTATATCCACCCATAAATCACCTAAAGTTATATCTAAATAATCTTTTGCAAATAATAATTGTAATCTAGGTTTCTTTGCTTTTTTGTTAAAATCTCTCTTTGTTATATATATTTTATTTTTAGGAGATTGTACTGCAAACACCGCATTTTGAGTTTTATCTAATTTTGTTAAGGCTAAGGCATGTACTGAATCCGAAGCAGCTGCTCTACAAATTCTGAAAGCATTATTGAATTTCCATTCTACTTGTTCTGATGTGTCATCTATTCCTAATTGATTTAATTTTTTTGATATAGGAATTATCGTAACATTCTTTAATAGTTCATCTATCGCTACTGTGTCCTGAATATACCCCTTAAAGTTACCAATATACTGGTCAATTTTATCGAGCGTTTCTAGAGTAAGGTTTTCTAAAAATAAGTTATATTCCTCATCCCATTTGGCTTTAGGAACTCTTATTTTATTTAAGCCAAGTTTGTTTTTGTTATAAACCAAAATATATTCTTTTAATTTAGGTAGTTTATTAGAATGGGACATTTTTACTCCAGATGCTTCAGACATCTTTACAGTTATCAGGTTAATAAAATTTTCACTACCAAATATTTCATCACATATTAATCTTAAATTTGCAACTTCATTATCATCAATACTGATAAAAATAACCCCATCATCTTTAAGCAGTTGTCTAGCAAGTTTTAATCTAGGATACATCATACTAAGCCAGTCAGCATGATACCTATTTGACGTTTTAGGATTTTGTTCTAGATTCCCCCCGCTATTATCTTTAACTCCCTCAGCTATATCGCTACTAAGCTTGTCCATCTTAAAGTTATCTTTATATATAAAATCATTTCCAGTATTATATGGTGGATCAATATATATCATTTTAATGGCACCATAGTAATTTTCTTTAAGTAATTTCATTACCTCTAGGTTGTCACCTTCAATATATAAATTTTCTGTAGTATTAGGGTTCTTGCTTTCACTTTCTATGTAACTTAATGTTTTTCCTACAACTCCTTCTTGCCAAATTCTCTTGGCCTTTTGCTTTCCAGACCAGTTTAAACCATATCGTTCTACTTCCTTAACTTCTCCTAATTCAGCTCTTAGTTTATCAAAATCAATCTGCCCATTAATAACAACTGAAGGAAATAACTCCGATAATTGTTTAATTTTATCGTCAATTATATTCCTGTTTAGATGATTACTCATAGTGCTTACCTCCTAAAATCTATAGTATATAACAAGTTATAATTTTATTTATATACTGTAAACAATTTTCATAACATAATTCACTAATTAAAATCATTTAATTTTTATAAGTCAATGATTAAATGTAAGTTAAATTATTATTTGTATTATCTATATATGTAAGCTTATGCTTTAATTTTTTAAATATAACTTATAATTATTAAACTATAAAATTCTGGAATTACTAGTCGAAGGTTACCCCCTATCACACTACCAAAGTATTAAACCAGTACCTTAATGTAAGATTTAGAGAAGACATTAAAGAGCCATCAAGCCTAATAGAAATAGTATAACAATATAAGGGAACGCACACAGGCGATAGTTGTGGTAAAATCAACCCCCTACCAATGGAGGATTTCACCATAACGCATCACCTCCATTTTTTGTCACTCGCTTGCGAGTGTAGATGGAAAAAACATTGGTAAAACTCACGAATAAGCATTTTAGCTTGAAAATTCGTGAGTTTTTTTGTTGCGTAAATTTACAGTATTAAAATATAATTTTAATGAAATCCACGAACTATATCTTAGTTATAATTATCTAACATTTGCCGAATAGTATCTTTCATGTCCTCCCTAAATTCTTCTGGAGATAATATTTCTAAATATTGAGCCTGACTTAAAAGCCACATTTTAGCACTTTTACTAAGAACGTTAGCTTTCACAATAGCCTTATTGCCATCATAGCACATAACTTCAGAGTTAGGAAACTTATCAAGTATTGCTTGTAGGGATTTCCCCCAAAACTTAAATGTTATTGTTAACTTAATGTCTTAAATGCTTCACCGTTATGAACTAATTCCTTAAATATAATATTAATTTAGATAATATTTATCCTAGGTCGGAATATAATAAGGAATAACTAAATTTTCTGGAACTGTTAATTTAATATGTTTTTTTGATACCCAGATGCAGCACCCCCAGTGAAGAAGGATCGCCTTAGTATTTATTACTATACAGACCGTTTTCATAGTTAAATTAACAGGGCCAACTTGTTGTGTAGGAGGTAGTTAGTATGAATGAATCTATCGAGTCTATATATACGTTAGGAGACTATTATTATTCAAAACAGAGTTATGCAGATGCAGTTCAGCTGTATACAGAAGCTGCGAAGCAGGGGCACGTACAAGCACAATATAAGTTGGGGGTTTGTTATGCAACTGGGACAGGTATAAAAGGAGATTCTAGGTTAGCAGTAAAATGGTATTTAGAGGCTGCAAAGCAGGGGCACGTACAAGCACAATATGAGTCGGGAGTTTGTTATGCAACTGGGGCAGGTATACTCCCAAGTTTTAAGTTAGCAGTGAGCTGGTATTTAGAGGCTGCAAATCAGGGACACGCACAAGCTCAATATGAGTTGGGAGTTAGGTGCGAATTTGGACATGGAGGCCGAGATTGCAAGAAGTCAGCAGTGAGCTGGTATTTAAAGGCTGCAGAGCAGGGGCATGTAAAATCACAATATAATTTGGGAGTTTGTTATGCAACCGGTACAGGCATAAAACGAGATTTTAAGTTAGCAGTGAAATGGTATTTAGAGGCTGCAAAGCAGGGGCACGTACAAGCACAATATAATTCAGGATATTGTTATGAAAATGGTATTGGTATACAGAAGGATGATAACCTAGCAAAATTGTGGTATTCACGTGCTGAGGATCAGGTAGGTTACGACTATGACTACAACTACGACTACTGCGAAATGATGCAGTTACGCCGGGTTGCCGAGGTTGTAAATGAACAGCCACAAATACCAGATGAATACCGTGGTCGATATTTTTATCATATTACACACATTGATAATCTAGATTCAATAATAAAACATGGGCTACTATCAACAAATGAAAAAAATCATAGACAGATACATCATCATAACATCGCAAATGAACAAATACAAAACCGAAGAAGAGATATGGAAGTACCAGTAGGACTGGGGGGGGCAGTACATGATTACGTACCATTTTATTTTGCACAAAGGACTTCAATGTTTTTAAGTGTAATTAAAACAAAAGCAGTAGACCAGTATGAAATGATCATAATAGCAATATCAATAGACAAGTTATTAGATTTACCAGCAGTATTTACGGATGCAGCAGCAAGTACTAATGAATCACCGAAATTTTATTCACATCTAGGTAATTTAAGTAATTTAAACTGGGAATTAATAGATTCGAAAGACTGGGGAAGCAATAACGAAAGGGAAAAGCAACAAAAAATGGCAGAAGTATTAATACATAATCAGGTACATATTAATGACATAGCATACTTTAGAACCTTTGATGATAGAGCAAGGCAAAGGATAATAGAAAAATATATGAAATATAATTTAAATGCTCCTCATATTGACATTAACCTATACCATTATTATAGCAAATTTATGATAGGAAGGCCTAAGGAGAGTTTAATTACTGGGCCTAATGAATTGCGAGCTAAATTCGAGCAACTTATAGAAAATATAGTTAAAATGCAGGATGGATCAAGAAAAAGATTTTATAGTATATTACATATGGTAGATGAAATAGAAAATAATTTTTGTGTGCTACCAGAACTTAAAGAAATTGATGACTTAATAACCTCAAATGTATTACATACTAAAACAGTGGGCAGGCATACATTGGCAGTGGTAGATAATATCGATAAGTGTAACATCTCGGGTCGAACATTTTCAGAGCCAGATGAAACGATACTTAAATTAGCCGCATATTTGCATGATATTGGGAAGGGGCCGATGATTAAATGGAAATCTGGAAAGCAGCAAGCATATGATGACCATCCTGCTGATGCAATACCAATGTTACAAAGAATCTTAACACAAGAAGTAACATTAATTACAGTTGAGGAAGTTAGAAAAATATGTTTATTAGTAGTTTACCATGATTTAATAGGGGGAATACTACAAGGTAGTAGAGATAGAAATGAATTACGTGAGTTAGGGGTGTCTTTAAATGAAATGGATTTGTTGATGACTTTAAGTTTAGCAGATGTCCAAACTATAGATAGCAATTGGTTCATAGCGATTGAAGAAAAAGCGGGAGAAATTTATACACTTATAGTGTGATAAAAAACGATTATTACATATTTTAGAGGAACTGGAAATTCATATAGCACTGTTAAAAACAATGAGTTTAATAAAAAGATACTTGGTGATGGCTTTAGGAACAAAGGAGTGTTAAGAGTTTTTGATAATTAAAGAAGTTGTAGGTATTTATGATAAAGGCGGTTGATGGGATGAGGACGAAATTAATATAAGAACTAAACTACTTACACAAGAATTTTTAGCAATTTGGTAGTTATATGATTTTACCTAGAATCCCTGAGTTAGTTAATAATAATCTAGTTCATCCATCTTTCCAATACTTAAACTTGACTGTGATTACCAGGTTAGCAAATAAAGAAAGAGCATTTTTGTCCTGAGGTAAATAACTATCGAGGATTTAACCCTGATGGATCACCTATATTTTTTGTCACTCCATTTGCGCGTGTGGATTGCAACGATTTGAAAAACTCACGAATAAGCAATTTAGCTTGAACGTTCGTGAGTTTTTTTGTTGCGTAAATTTATAAATAGATAATGGAAGATAAGCTAATCCTCGAAATATAATATGATGTAACTCATGGGTTTTTCTTTTAGAAGACGCTTCATGTATAAGAGATATGCAGATAGGAGCATTTGGAGTAGGATTTTTTAAGGTGGTAGTGTTGAATTAAATTTTATCAAATGTTATACTATAATCAAAAAGGAGTTTATTATGATTGAGTTGAGTGGAAAGTATAATACTGCAAAAGTTTTTACGGATAATATTGATGAAGGTGCTGTTGGTCAAATAATTCAACTGTGCAACAACTTGGTCTCTTACGGTAGTAATATTGCTATTATGCCTGATGTTCATGCTGGCAAGGGCTGTACTATTGGCACAACTATGACTATTACGGATAAAATCGTTCCCAATTTGGTAGGGGTTGATATTGGCTGCGGGGTTAATGTTGTGCCTATTACTGTGGCTGAGGATTTTGATTGGATTAAGGAGCTTGATAAAACTATTAGAAAAATAATACCTTCTGGCACACGTGTGCGTAATAAGCCACATAAATTTTTGGAAAATATTCCACTATATGACCTTAGGTGCATTGACCATGTTAATCTGTCTCGTATAGAAAAATCTGTTGGCACTTTGGGTGGTGGCAATCATTACATCGAGGTGAATTATGATGAGCTTGGCCGTTATTATTTGACTGTACATTCGGGTAGTCGTAGTCTTGGTAAGGAAGTTGCTGAGTTTTATCAGAATAAAGCGTATAAGATACTTAACGATACAAAATCGCTTCAAGCTCAAGAAATTCAAGATGCTGTTCGTCAGTTGCAAAAGTCTAACCAAACTGGGCGTATTGAGGCTGTTATTCAGGAGATTAAAGATAAGTATACTAAGGTGATCAAGCTCGACAAGCAACTGGCTTACTTGCAAGGCTCGGATATGGAAGATTATTTTCATGATATGCTTATTGCTACTGAATATGCTTACTGGAACCGTTCTGCAATTACTCACGATATTATTCATAGTCTTGTGGGTCGTATTGATTATGCTCCTGATGATTGGGCTTATTCAGCTTTTTCTTGTGTTCATAATTATATTGATTTTGGGGCGGGTATTCTTCGCAAAGGTGCTGTTTCTGCTCAGGATAATGAACTGATTATTATCCCTATTAGTATGCGTGATGGGAGTATTATTGCTGTTGGCAAGGGTAATCCTGACTGGAATTATTCTGCTCCTCATGGTGCTGGTCGCCTTCTGAGTCGTTCTTCTGCTCGCAAAGAAGTTTCGCTAGCTATGTTTGTTGAGTCTATGGATGGTATTTTTACTACTTCTGTTAATAATGCTACTATTGATGAATGTTGTTTTGCTTATAAGGATATTGACGAAATTTTAACTAATATTGGTGATACTGTTGATGTTATTCGTGTTATTAAACCTATTTATAACTTTAAATCTAGTTACTAATCCAAGTTGGAGCTTGAAAATATTGACTGAAGCGGACTTATGTGTCCGCTCTGTCTACCATATCTGCAAATTTATCTGTTGCTATAAACTGTACTCCTAATGATGAAAAATGTTCGTGTCCACACTGGATTTTAGCTCGTTCAGTTGCTCGCAAACTTTGTCCCAATATATTTCCTTTTGTTTCTACAACAAAATATATTGATTCTTGCCCTTCATTATCTATAACCACTGCCCAGTCTGGATTATAACTTCCCAAAGGGGTTTGGATTTTAAACCAATTTGGCAACTTTGTATATAATTTAATCTGTCCCTCATTCTCGCATTGAGCAGCAAAATCTTTCTCGACATCCGAGTCGTATACTATGTGGTCATATACCGACTTGTTACTTTCCATCAAATTTTTGTCTATATATCCTAGCAACTCTTGAGTCTCAAACAACTTTTGCTCATAGCAGTCACCAACTTTAGTGTATTTTATCCCGTCCACAATTGCTACTTGCATAGTTGCACTTAAGATTTTTGCCACTTCGTCCATATATCGTTGTGCATTTATCTTAAACTGCTCCAGTGTTCCACTTTGAACTAATATTTCGACAAGCGTATTTCGTGTTAAATCGGTTTTATTTTGCAAAAATGTCAGAATATCTGGCAAAGTCACTTGGCTTATGTCATCAGCTACTACTACGGTCTTAGTTTGCGTAGTTTCTATTCCACTGGCTTCAAATTCTAGCTTGGCTTTTTTGTATACCAATTTAGCTGTGCTTACATTTAGCTGCAATTTTAATTCCTTGGCACAGCACTCAATTAATTTGTTCGTATCAAAATTCACTGAGTATATTGTTTTATGCTTTATCTTATTCCACAGTTGCTTAAACTCTTCGCTTAGATACACTTCATTATTTAACTTCACAACTTGTTTGGTCGCAAAGTTATTACAATTAATCTTGCCACAAATTTTCTTAGTTCGCTGGGTGATTTCTTCACGCACTGACTCAAATTGTGATGGAATTTTTAATGCATTGTCACTCAAATCTTTCCTTAGAATATCTGTTACTTTGTCAGCTTTTGTAATATATTCATGCTCCTTAAATGCTGTGTATACTTGCATTGACGCAATTACATCTAGTCCGTTTATATTTGCAAAACTGTTTTTCTCAATAACTCCGAACTTTATCCCTTCATCTGCTTCAACTTCTAGTTGCAAACTTTGTGCAAACGATTCATAACTTTCATTTGCCATTACTGTTAATGTATTCACTTCAAACCCGTGCACTCGTTCCCCTTGTTGATTTACGCATAATCTTAAGCCACGCCCAATTTCTTGACGCTTTTTTATATCTGATTTACTTTCATTCAATGTGCAGATTTGGAATACATTCGGATTGTCCCACCCTTCTTTTAGTGCTGAGTGAGAAAATATAAACCTTAGTGGCTCATCTACGCTTAGCAATCGTTCCTTATCTTTCATTATTAAGTTATACGTATCTGCATCAGCCAAAGTTTTCCCTGTTGTATCTTTTAGTCCTGCTTTTTTATCAACGGCAAAATATCCTCCATGTACTTTCTCCACATCAGTTTCAAGTGCTAATGACTGATATTTCTCCAGTTGTATTAATTCCTTATATGCTTGCTCAAATATTATCGCATATTTTCCTTTGCCTTCGTCCTTTCTATAGTTTGCCACTTTATCTATAAAGAATAGGCTTAGCACTTTGATTCCTTTATTGATATATCGCAATTCTTTATCCAGGTGCTCTTCTATCGTTTTATATATTTGTTGAATTTTTATAGTTTCCTCTTCAACTGTTCCAATTGCTTGTTTTAGCTGAAGAACTTCGGGGCGTTTTGTAAAGCTTAAACTTTCTTTGCCTTTTATGCAGCTGATGTCTCCTACTTCGTAATCTGTATACACTTCTCTACTATTTGACTTTTCGTACAGGTCTATGCCTTTTTCTACTGTGACTACTTTTCGTGTTATTTTTCCTTTGTTTTGTATATCCATTTCTAGTCTTGCGGTAATTTTATTGTTTTTGTTGCTTACGGACATTAGTTTGATATATGCTTGATTGTGCGAATTTGTTGTTTCAAATCCTGCTACTTCAATTTGTTTAACTAGCTCCATTTCATATGCGTCTATTGCATCAAGTTTATATACTGCGTGATTTTTTTCTTTATGTGTTGCTGAATAGTTCACTATGCACATTGGGTTTAGCGATGCTATTGCTTCTTTTGCTTTTGTTGTTGTGCTTACGCTTTGTGGCTCGTCGATTATTACTATTGGGTTGGTTTCTTTTATTAGATCAATTGGCTTGTTTCCGCTTAGTTTGTCGTTGTTTCTGTGGATTATATTGGCTTTTCCTTCGTTTTCTTGCTCTTTAAAACTTTTGTTGAATGCATCTATGTTTATTATCATTATTTGCAAATTCTCGTTTGTCGCAAAATTTCTTACTTGCTCTAAGTTACTGCTCTCGTACACGAAGTAGTCA